>DOIS01000097.1:532-14096 GCA_003511785.1 Paracoccaceae bacterium | reverse complement strand
AGTCGCGGCGCTGCGCAGGCGCGCGGCGCTGCGCAGGCGCCCGGCGCTGCGCACGCGCGCGGCGCTGCGCAGGCGTTTCGCGCGAATTTGCTCACCCTCCGGCCGCGTGCTGAATTATGTGTCGCATCCGGTCCGGCAAATGTCCTTGACCCAGATCAACAGCCGGAAAAAAACTCACGCACGACTTGCTTCATATTCATTAAAGTATATATGTTGGCCGAAACCGAACGGAGACACACCATGACCCCCGATGTCAAAGCCTTTTTCGACGAAGCGACCTTCACCGTCAGCTATGTCGTGCGCGACCCCAACGGCACGTCCTGCGCCATCGTGGACAGCGTGCTGGACTTCGACCACGCCTCGGGCCGCACCGACACCCGCTCGGCCGATGCGATCATCGACTACGTGAATCAGGAGGGTCTGACCGTCGAGTGGATTCTCGAAACCCACGTTCATGCCGACCACCTCTCGGCCGCGCCCTACATCCAGCAGAAGACCGGCGGCAAGATCGGCATCGGCGACCGCATCACCGTGGTCCAGGACACCTTCGGCAAGGTCTTCAACGAAGGCACCGAGTTCCAGCGCGACGGCAGCCAGTTCGACGCGCTGTTCAAGGAGGGCGACAGCTTCCACATCGGGCAGATGCGCGGCGAGGTGCTGCACACGCCCGGCCACACGCCCGCCTGCCTGACCTATGTGATCGGCGACGCGGCCTTCGTGGGCGACACGCTGTTCATGCCCGATTTCGGCACCGCGCGCTGCGACTTCCCCGGCGGGTCGTCCAAGACGCTGTTCGAGTCGATCCGGAAGATCCTCACCCTGCCCGACGAGACCCGCATCTTCGTGGGCCACGACTACAAGGCACCGGGCCGCGACGACTATGCCTGGGAGACCACCGTGGGCGAGCAGAAGGCGCTCAACATCCATATCGGCAAGGGCCGCAGCATCGAGGAATTCGTCAAGATGCGCGATGAACGCGACGCGACGCTGGGGATGCCGCGGCTGATCCTGCCCTCGCTCCAGGTCAACATGCGCGCGGGCCAGATGCCGCCGCCGGACGCACAGGGCGATGTCTTCCTCAAGCTCCCGGTCAACAAGATCTGACCGGAAAGCCGAAACGCGCGAACAAGGACACGAATGATGGAACAGGACTGGATTTGGGGCCTGGTCGGCGGTGGGCTGATCGGGCTGGGCGGGGCAGTGTTCCTGCTGGGCAACGGGCGCGTCATGGGGGCCAGCGGTCTCCTCGGCGGTCTGGTGGACGGCTCGGGCCGGTCGAACTGGGCCGAGCGGGCGGTGTTCATCCTGGCGGTGGTGCTCACCCCGGTGATCCTCATGCCGCTCTACGATATGACGATCGACACCAAGCTGACCGACAACTGGGCGGTAATCGTCGCCGCCGGGCTCCTGGTCGGCATCGGCTCGCGCCTGGCCAATGGCTGCACCTCGGGGCACGGGGTCTGCGGCATCTCTCGGCTGTCGATGCGCGGGATCGTGGCGACGGTGTTCTATATCCTGGCGGGCGGTCTGACCATCGCGCTGTTCCGCCATGTGTGGGGGGTGATCTGATGCGGTTGATTCTGTCCGCCCTGGCCGGGGCGCTGTTCGGTGCGGGGCTGTTCGTTTCGGGCATGACCGACACCACCAAGGTTCAGGGCTGGCTCGACGTGTTCGGCAACTGGGACCCGACGCTGGCCTTCGTGATGGGCGGGGCCATCGTGCCGATGTTCATCGCCTGGCGGCTGATGCGGCGCCAGGCGGCGCCACTCTCCGGGGGCAGCTTTCCCGCCCCGCCAGCGCCGCAGATCGACCACCGCCTGGTCATCGGCTCGGTGATCTTCGGCATGGGTTGGGGCCTGGCCGGGCTCTGCCCGGGACCGGCGCTGGCCTCGCTCAGCTATGGCGGTATCGGCGGGCTGGTCTTCTTCGCCGCGATGCTGGTCGGGATGCTCGCCGCGCCCTGGGTGGGCGTGCAACTGGACAGGGCCGCCGCAGCGACATAAGGACGATAGATGGATCTCAGACGCCTTTCCCCCCGCTACTTCGTCTCGCCGCAGATCGCGGTCGAGGATGTCGAGGCCGCGCGCGCCGCGGGCATCACGACGATCATCTGCAACCGCCCCGATGCCGAGGTGCCCCCCTCGCACCAGGCCGAGGCGATCGGCGCCGCGGCCCGGGCGGCCGGGCTGGCCTTCGAGGCGCTGCCGCTGACCAACCAGACCATGACCCCCGAGAACGTGGCGCGCCAGCGCGCGCTGATCGAAGGGGCCGAGGGACCGGTGCTGGCCTATTGCGCCTCCGGCACGCGCAGCTCGGTAGCCTGGGCCTTGGGCGAAGCCGCCCACCGCCCTGCCGACGCCATTCTTGGCGACGCGGCCCAGGCCGGCTACGACCTGGGCGGCTTGCGCCCGGCGCTGGAGCAGATCGGCACCCGCTCCGGGCAGGACGGCTGACCCCGCCACACCCGGGGGCCGTCCCGCTCCGCGCACCCGGGCCGCCCACGGCGGGCCGTGCGCGGGGGCGCTCTACAGGGTAGATCGGCAGCCGACGCCCCCCCTCCCGCCATGCGGTTGGAACGGCGGGTAGCACCCCGGCAGGCCGGCCCCGCGCCGGTCCGGCCCTGCACACCGGCAGGCCGAACGCAATCGGCCTCCGGCCAAAGACCGGACCCGCGACCTCCCGCCCCGGCACCCTTGACGGACCGGATTCGCGCGACGCCCCTACGCTATCAACCAATGCGCTTTCACCCAGGCGCCTCCGGCGGGTCGGACTCCGCGCCCTCGGGGCCGGGCCAGGGATCGTCGTCGAGCGACAGCCCCGCCAGATCCGAGATCTCCTGCGCCGCCTGTTCCGGCGGCATGGTCTCCAGTTGCAACTCGTCCACGTCGGCCAGGGTGGCGGGGACAGGCGCCTCCTCCTCCTCCGGCGCGGGCGCCTTGCGCACTGGCCGCGTCTCGTCGAAGCCCGGGGCCGGTTTCGGCGCCACCCTGCGCGGGCTGTCCCCGGACAGGCGCAGGGCCCGGAAGCCGCCCGACTGCCCCAGCTCCCCGGTGGCGGCGCAGAGCCCCGAGATGGTCAGGAGCTCGGTCGCGTCCAGCCGCTCATCCTTCAGGGCGAGCATGTCGCCGGGCTGCAACTCGGCCAGCGCGCTCAGCGGCAGGCGCAACCGGCAGATCACCGCGGTGAGATCGGCCCGCAAGCTGTCATAGGCCCGTTCCGACAGGGTCCGGCGCGGCGCCGGGCGATCCGGCGCGGGCGGCGATTTCGGCGCCGCTTCGGGCAGCGCGAAACAGATCTTCCCCTGCGCCGCACCGGCCTGGAAATCCAACGTCAGCTCGAACAGCCGCAGCCGGTCGGCCTCTACCGCGAGCACCAGCGCGGCGGCGTTCTCGGCCCATGCGCCGAACCGGAAGCCGCCCAGGCAGTCGCGATCCGCCGCGCGTTCGACGAGATCGCCGGCCAGCGCCAGCCCGGCATCGACCAGCGGCGCCACCAGCGCGGCATCCGTCGCGGTGAAGGCGCGCGTCTCGCCGGTCGGGCCGGCACCGATGCGCCCGGTGGTCTGATGCTCGACCAGCGCCGCCACCGCCGCCCGGTCCAGCCAGAGCGCGCCGCGCCGCCCCTCCGGCCCCTCCAGCAAAAGCGGCAGCGCCTCGGTGCCCACCCGCTCGGCCAGGCTGTCGCGCGCGATGCGGTCCTGGGTCGCGCCGATCACCGCCAGGGCCAGGTCGGCAACCTCGTCCGCCGCCTTGGCCAGCGCCCGGCGCAGCGCCCAGAGCGCGCCCCGCCCCTGCTCCGCCGCGCCCTCGCCGCGCGCGCTGGCCAGCTTGGCCTGCAATACCGTGTTGGTCGCCGTCATCACCTCCGCCCCCGGCCAGGTCCGTCCCCCAAGCTCTACGCGGCGATGGTTACGATTGTCTTACCCCGGGCCGGCGAGGCGGCTACTCGGCCGCCATCCGCTGCGCCAGCGGCAAGCTCACACGGAAGGCACCGCCGCCGTGATCCGCGAGATAGGAGATGTCCCCGCCCAGCCGCTGCATGATCTCGCGGCAGATCGCCAGGCCCAGCCCGGCCCCGCCGGCCTTCTCGGCGCTGACGCGAAAGAACTTCTCGAAGACGATGGCCTGCACGTCGGCGGGCACGCCGCTGCCGTTGTCGATGAAGTCCACCTCGAGCCGGTCCGCCCGCACCCGGGCGAGGATGTCGAGCGCCGGCGCCTCGGCGTCGCAGTATTTCTGCGCGTTGGCGATCAGGTTGATGAAGACCTGCGCCAGCCGGTCCAGGTCGGTATGCAGCGCGATCGCCTCCACCGCGCGGTCCCGGTTCACCGACAGCGGTGCGTCGAACCCGGCGCCCGCCACCGCCACCGCCCGGTCCAGCACGTCCGCGAGGCTACCCTCGCGCATGTTCAGGCTGACCGCCCCGCTTTCCAGCACGCTGAGATCCAGCAGGTCGTCCAGAAGCCGCGTGAGCCGCAGCGCCTCGTCGTGGATGATGGTGGCATAGCGTTTCTGCTCCTCCGCCCCCAGCCCCTCGGTGTCACGCAGGATCTCGGAGAAGGCCCGCACCGAGGTCATCGGCGTGCGCAATTCGTGGCTGACCTGGGAGAGAAATGCGTCCTTCTGGAGCGAGATCTGGGTCAGCTTCTCATTGGCCTCGCGCAACTGGCGGGCGGTGCGCGACAGCTCGGCGGATTTCGCCTCGAGCTGGCTGGAATGTTCCAGCATCTGCGCGGTCTCGTCCGCGACGGCGAGAAGGTCCTCGACCGAGACCGCCGAGCCGCCGACGATCTGGCCCACCATGGCGTGCGCCGCCGCCGCCCCCACCGACCCCGACAGCACCCGTTCCAGCCGCTCGACGAAACCGGGCGTGGGCTCGGGCAACTGCCCGGGCAGCTCCTGCTCGGCGGCGGCCTGGGCAAAGAGACTGCGGGCCTCGCGCGCGCCGAGGATACGCTGCGACATGATCATCAGATCCTCGCTCTTGGCGACAGACCCGGTCCAGCCGCTGGGCCCGGCGGAATGGTCGAAGACATTGACGAACTGCGCGCCCTGAAGCCGCTCCATCGGTGTGGGAAAGGTGAACAGCGACACGATGCAGAAGGCGGCCGCGTTCAGGCTCAGGCTCCAGAGCGTGCTGTGCACGATGGGCGGCAGGCCGGTGATGCCGAAGAGCGCCTCGGGCCGCAGCCAGGCCAGGCCCAGAGGCCCGTGCAGCATCACCTCCTCGGGGATCAGCCCGCCGCCCAGCCCCGGCAGGAACGAGGTCCAGAGCCACAGCGCGAAGCCCACGCTGAGCCCCGCCAGCGTGCCCAGCCGGGTGGCCCCGCGCCAGAACAGCCCGCCCACCAGCGCGGGCAGGATCTGCGCGATCCCGGCAAAGGCAATGAGCCCGATCGAGGCCAGCGCCGCGCCCCCGCCCGAGAGCTGGTAATAGGCATAGCCCAGCGCCATGATCCCGCCGATGCTGACCCGCCGCGCCATCAGCACCACGTGGCGCACATCGCCCGAGACCGAGGCGCCCGACCCCTTGAACAAGAGCCAGACCGGCATGACGATGTGGTTCGACACCATCGTGGAGAGCGCCATTGCCGCCACGATCACCATCGACGTGGCCGAGGAGAACCCGCCCAGGAAGGACAAAAGCGCCAGCATCGGGCGATCCTGCGACAGCGGCAGGGTCAGCACGAACTGGTCGGGATTGGTGCCCGCGGGCATCAGGTCCAGCCCCACCGCCGCGATCGGCAGCACGAAAAGCGAGATCAAGAGCAGGTAGAGCGGGAACGCCCAGGCGGCGGTGCGCAGGTGGCGCTCGTCGTCGTTCTCGACCACCATCACCTGAAACATGCGCGGCAGGCAGACGAAGGCCGCCGCCGCGAGGAAGGTGATCGAGGCCCAGCGCCCGCCATCGACCTGCCAGGTGCCGATGGGCGAGGCGTCGATCCGCGCCAACGTCTCCTCGACCCCGCCCGAGAGCGACCAGACCACGAAGACGCCCACCGCCAGCAGCGCCAGCAGCTTGATGACCGCCTCCAGCGCGATGGCGGTCACCACGCCGTGGTGGCGCTCGTTGGCGTCGAGGTTGCGGGTGCCGAAGAGAATGGCGAAGACCGCCAGCCCCGCGGTCATCCAGAACACCACCCCGCCCTCGGAGTATTGGCTCTCCGGGTCGAAATCGGCCAGCGCCGAGAAGGACAACGTGATCGACTGCAATTGCAGCGAGATATAGGGCGTGATCGAGATCACGCAGAGGATCGTCACCCCGATGGCCAGCAGGTTCGACTTGCCATAGCGCGACGAGATCAGGTCGGCGATCGAGGTGATGCGCTGCGACCGCCCGATGCGCACCAGCTTGCGCAGACCCCACCACCAGCCCACCATCACCAGGGTCGGCCCGAGATAGATGGTGACGAATTCCAGCCCCGAGCGCGCGGCATAGCCCACCGCGCCGTAGAAGGTCCAGCCGGTGCAGTAGATCGACAGCGACAGGGTATAGACCAGCGGCGATTTCAGCCAGGTGGCGCGGCCGCGCGCGGCCAGCCGGTCGGCGGCGAAGGCCACCAGGAACAACACCGCCACATAGGCCAGGCAGACCGCGACGACGAGGTTCAGCAGCGACACCGGGCGCGCCTAGGCCGGGCCGGGACCGTGCGGGCTGTCTTCGCCCCGGCCAACGCGCCGGCGCGCGCGCAGCCCGAACCCCGCGGCCAGCGCGATCAGCCCCGCCCAGACACCGAACACGTAGAGAAACGCCGTGGACATCGGCACCCCGCCGCCGGGCGCATCGGCACGCGGCCACAGCAGCGGCACCGCCAGCAGCGCCGCGCCCAGGATCGGCAGCAGCCGGGCGGCATCGGCCAGCCGGCGCCGGCGATATCCCTGGCGTTCGAGAAAGACCGGTTGCGGGCGCCGGCTCATGTCCGGGTGGCCTGTGCCAGCAGGTCGCGCACGGCGGTCAGCACCTCGGCATTGGAGAACGGTTTGGTCATGAAGCGGCTCACGCCGGCCTTCTCGGCCATGTCACGGTCGCGGCTCTGGCCGCGCGCGGTCAACATCAGCACCGGCAGACGGGCCAGCGCGTCGATCCCGCGCAGGTCGCGCAGGATGTCCATGCCGCTGCGCCCCGGCAGCATCATGTCCAGGATCACCAGGTCAGGCCCGGCCTGGCGGACCACCTCGACCGCGTCCGTTCCATCCGAATGCGTCTCGACCTGCCAGCCCTCGCGGGTCAGCAGGAAGCGGATCGCCTCCAGGATGTTGGGTTCGTCCTCGATCAGCAGAACGCGCCGGTTCATCCGCTCTTCTCCTCCCGGGGCGCCCTCCCCGGCGCCCCCATGCATCCGCCCATTATTCATGCATCTTCTGGCGTGTCAAAACCTTCGCTGAGGATCGACGGCTCGCGCCGGGCCGGGCAGCGGTGGCGCGGGCAGACCCGGCAGCCGCTGCCCACTGGCTGCACCGGCTCGCCCTCCTGCGGCGTGCCCGGCACCGGCAGGATCAGCATGGTGGACTGATAGAGCGGGTCCTCATCGAAGCCCTGCGCCCCCACCGGCTGGGCCACCGCCAGGCAGTCGAACCGCGCCGCCGAGCGGCCCAGTTGCGACACTCGCCGCCGGATCGGCACCAGCGGGCGCGAGAACGCCGAGAACACCGGCCAGAGCGGGCAGGAGGCGCCGAAGCGCGGCAGGGCAAAGCCCGGCACCGGCTTGCGGAACAGCAGGCTGCCCGAGGCGTCGCAGATCACCAGCCCCACCGGCATCGGCAGATCGCCCTCGGGCAACGTGGCCAGCCGGCGGAACACCGCGGCCAGGTCGGTGCCGAAGCCGCGCGCCAGAGCGGCCACATCCAGCCCCTGGGCGGCCAGCGCGCGGCGCATCTCGGCCAGCGGTATCAACGCCGCGTCCGAGGCATAGCGGCGCAGGATCGCGCGCGCCACCTGCCGCGCGGCGTCCGAGGTCAACTGCGGGGCGCGGGCCACCAGCGCATCCGCGTCGGCGCGGCCCTCCTCCAGGCTTGGGAAATGGTGATCGTGGGCGGCGACGAAGGCCTCGGCCTCTTCCTGCGGCACCCCGCGCCGGTCCTCGCCCGCGTCGCTCTCGTCGAGATAGGCGACCAGAGCCTTGCTGCTTTCGGCCAGGCGCAGGCTGTCCTGGTTGAGGTTGCGGTGGAACCGGTCGCGCCAGGCCGGCTCGAGCTCGCCGGTCTCGGCCAGGATCGAGGCGGTGGAGCGGATCGCGGCGGCGCTGGACAGAACCTCGTGCAGCGAGGCGGCGAGATGCGGATCGTGGGTCAGCCGGTCAGACAGTGTTTCGACGGTGCGCTCCAGCGAGGCGATGCGGCGATGCGCGGTGGCCAGCGTCTCGGCCCAGCCGGGGAAGCGGCCGGCGAATTCCTCGGCCCGCGCCACCTCGGCGACGTGCAGCCCGGTATCGGCGGCGGCCTCGCGCAGGGTGGCGATCAGCGCCGCCTCGGCGCCCTCGGTCAGCATCGAGGGCTCGACCCCCAGGACGCCCGCGATGTTCATCAACAGCTTGCCGCCGATTCTGCGGCGGTTGTGTTCGATCAGGTTGAGATAGGAGGCCGAGATCCCGACCTGCCGGGCCAGCTCGGCCTGGCGCATCCCGGCGATCGAGCGGCGCTCGCGGATGCGGCTTCCGGTGAGGGTGTCGCGCGGCATCTGCTCCCGCCTCCGATTTGGCCCCGATTCCAACGGCTTTCTGCGCGGCAGCATCGCGCGCCGCTGCGCCGCGACATACAGAACTTTACACGCGGCCCGGATACGCCGTTCATTAATTTACAGAAATTTTGTTCCGCACAAGGGGTTTATTGCACAATTTTCGGAACGCGCTCCATACTTGCTTTGCACAATGGTGCACGCGCCCGGGGTTGGAGGACCCGCGGGGCGCATTCACGAAATGGGAGGATTACATGTCCAAGAGCAATGTCACACGTCGTGACGTATTGAGAACCGGCGCCATCGGCGGCGCCGGGCTGGCGCTGCCGACGATCTTCACCTCGTCCGCCAACGCCTTCACCAACGAGCCCACCGGCGGCACCGTCACGCTGGGCTTCAACGTGCCCCAGACCGGCCCCTATGCCGACGAGGGCGCCGACGAACTGCGCGCCTACGAACTGGCGGTCGAGCATCTGAACGGCGGCGGCGACGGCGGCATGATGAGCACCTTCAGTTCGAAGACGCTGCAGGGCAACGGCATCCTGGGCAAGAAGGTCGAATACGTCACCGGCGACACCCAGACCAAGTCCGACGCCGCGCGCGCCTCGGCCAAGTCGATGATCGAGAAGGACGGCGCCATCATGATCACCGGCGGCTCGTCCTCGGGCGTGGCCGTGGCGGTGCAGGCGCTCTGCCAGGAGGCGGGCGTGATCTTCATGGCCGGCCTCACCCACTCCAACGACACCACCGGCAAGGACAAGCGGGCCAACGGCTTCCGCCATTTCTTCAACTCCTACATGTCGGGCGCCGCGCTGGCGCCGGTGCTGGAGAAGATGTATGGCAACGACCGCAAGGCCTATCACCTGACCGCCGACTACAACTGGGGCTATACCACCGAAGAGGCGATCGTCTCCTCGACCGAGGCGATGGGCTGGGAGACGGTCAACACCGTCAAGACCCCGCTCACCCAGACCGATTTCAGCTCCTACATCGCGCCGGTGCTGCAATCGGGCGCCGACGTGCTGGTGCTGAACCACTATGGCGGCAACATGGTCAACTCGCTGACCAACGCGGTGCAGTTCGGCCTGCGCGAAAAGCAGGTGAACGGCAAGAACTTCGAGATCGTCGTGCCGCTTTACTCGCGCCTTATGGCCAAGGGCGCGGGCGCCAACGTGAAGGGCATCTTCGGCTCGACCAACTGGCACTGGTCGCTTCAGGACGACGCCTCGAAGGCCTTCGTGAAGTCCTTCGGCACCAAGTACGGCTTCCCGCCCAGCCAGGCGGCGCATACCTGCTACGTGCAGACCCTGCTCTATGCGGATGCCGTGGAGCGCGCGGGCTCGTTCCAGCCCTGCGCCGTGGTCGAGGCCCTGGAAGGCTTCGAGTTCGACGGGCTCGGCAACGGCAAGACGTTCTACCGCGCCGAGGATCACCAGTGCTTCAAGGACGTGCTCGTGGTGAAGGGGAAGGAAAACCCCACCTCCGAGTTCGACCTTCTGGAGATCGTCGAGGTGACCCCGGCCGCGCAAGTGACCTACCCGCCCGATCACCCGCAATTCGCGGGCGGCGCGCTGGGCACCTGCAACAACGGCGCCTGATCCGCCAAGCGCCCGGAATTTTTCGAAAATTCCGGGCCGATTTCTTCGAAAGAAATCGGGGCCCCGCCTGTAACGGGGCCCCGCACCCAAGCTTTTAGGTGGGGCCATGGACGCAATCATCCTTCAAATCCTGAACGGTCTGGACAAGGGGTCGGCCTATGCGCTGATCGCGCTGGGCCTGACGCTCATCTTCGGCACGCTGGGCGTGGTGAACTTCGCCCATGGCGCGCTCTTCATGATCGGCGCCTTCTGCGCGGTGACGCTGTCGCGCCTGTTCAGCCTCAGCCACAAGGTCGCGGTGCCCGGAGAGACCGACTTCCTCGGCAACCCGATGATGCGCGACCGGCCCTATCTCTACGACATCTTCGGCGAGGCCACGGGCGCGGCGCTGATCGACTGGGCGGTGCCGCTGTCGATCCTCTTCGCCATTCCCGTCATGCTACTGGTGGGCTGGGTGATGGAGCGCGGCCTGATCAAGCATTTCTACAAGCGCCCCCATGCCGACCAGATCCTGGTGACCTTCGGCCTGGCCATCGTGCTCCAGGAAATCATCAAGTATTTCTATGGCGCCAACCCGATCCCCACCCCCGCGCCCGACGCCTTCACCGGCTCGTTCGATTTCGGCGCCATGCTGGGGATGGAAGCCAACCAGATCATCTATCCCTACTGGCGCCTGGTCTATTTCGCCTTCGCCACGCTGATCATCGGCGCGGTCTTCGCCTTTCTGCAATTCACCACCTTCGGCATGGTGGTGCGCGCCGGCATGGCCGACCGCGAGACCGTGGGCCTTCTGGGCATCAACATCGACCGTCGCTTCACCATCATGTTCGGCATCGCCGCGGCGGTGGCGGGGCTTGCGGGGGTGATGTACGCGCCGATCAACTCGCCGAATTACCACATGGGCATGGACTTCCTGGTGCTGTCCTTCGTCGTGGTGGTCGTGGGCGGCATGGGCAGCCTGCCCGGCGCGGTGCTGGCGGGCTTCCTGCTGGGCATCCTGGAAAGCTTCGCCTCGATGTCGGCAGTGATCGACCTCATTCCCGGCATCAACCAGATCATCATCTATCTGGTCGCCATCATCATTCTGTTGACCCGTCCCCGTGGCCTGATGGGCCGCAAGGGCGTGATGGAGGACTGATCCATGTTCGGACTCGGCAAGAAAGACACCACCCTTCTGATCGTCGTGGCCGTGCTGACCATGCTCGCGCCCTTCATCCTCAACCCCTTCCCGACGGACTCGGGCATGGCGCAGTTCAACGCGGGCTATCCCGACCTGATGCAGCGTTTCGTGATCTTCGGGATCTTCGCCATCGGCTTCAACATCCTGTTCGGCCTGACCGGATATCTCTCCTTCGGCCACGCCGCCTTCCTGGGCGTGGGCTCCTATGCCGCGGTATGGATGTTCAAGCTCCTGTCGATGAACGTGCTGCCGGCGATCCTGCTGGCGGTGATCGTGGCGGGGCTGTTCTCGGTGCTGATCGGCTACATCTCGCTGCGCCGCTCGGGGATCTACTTCTCGATCCTGACGCTGGCCTTCGCGCAGATGTCCTTTGCCTTGGCCTATTCGGTGCTGACCCCGATCACCGGGGGCGAGACCGGGCTGCAACTGGCGCTGGACGACCCGCGCATCCTGGGCGTGAGCCAGACCGAGGGCGGCAACATCCCGGTGCCCGCGCTCTTCGGGCTCGAGATGCGCGCCACCACCGAGCTGTCGGTGGGCCCCTGGGACTTCGTGTTCAACGCGGGCTACTATGTCAGCGCGGTGTTCATGCTGCTGGCCTTCTACCTGGCGATCCGCATCTTCCGCTCGCCCTTCGGCATGATGCTGCGGGCGGTGAAATCGAACCAGCAGCGAATGTCCTACACCGGCCTCAACCCCAAGCCCTACACGCTGGCGGCCTTCGTGATCTCGGGCATGTATGCGGGCCTCGCCGGCGGGCTCATGGCCTCGATGGACCCGCTGGCGGGTGCCGAGCGGATGTTCTGGACCGCCTCGGGTGAAGTCGTCCTGATGACCATCCTGGGCGGCGTCGGCACGCTGATCGGCCCGGTGCTGGGCGCGGGGGCGATCAAGTACATGGAGAACATCATCTCCAAGATCAATTCCGACATCCTGCACTCGTGGTTCGCCTTCATGCCCGACGGGCTCGAGGATTTCGTGGTGGCGATCGTCTATCCCTTCATCGGCAAGGGCTGGCACCTGACGCTGGGCATCATCTTCATGGCCGTCGTGATCTTCCTGCCCGGCGGGCTGGTCGAGGGCGGGCAGCGTATCGCGGCCTGGGTGCGCGGCAAGAAGCAGAAGCCCGAGAAGGACTCGGTCACCGAGCCCGCGGAATAAGGAGACGCGACAATGAGCATTCTCGAAGTCAAGGACGTGAGCAAACGGTTCGGCGGGCTCAAGGCGCTCACCGACGTGAACCTCAGCGTCCGTGAAAACAGCGTCCACGCGATCATCGGTCCCAACGGCGCGGGCAAATCCACCCTGCTCAACTGCCTGGTGGGCAAGCTGATCCCCGACACCGGCTCGGTCATGTTCGACGGGCAGTCGGTGCTGGGCCGCAGCCCGCACGAGATCAACCAGATGGGCATCTCCCGGGTGTTCCAGACACCGGAGATCTTCGGCGATCTGACGGTGATGGAGAACATGCTGATCCCGATCTTCGCCCGGCGCGACGGGGTGTTCCGCATGCACGCCATCGAGTCGGTGATGAACGAAAGGGAGGTGGTCGAGCAGGCCGAGGCCATGCTGGAAGAAATGAACATGACCGACAAGCGGCACATGCACGCCGCCTCGCTCTCGCGCGGGGACAAGCGGCGGCTGGAGATCGGCATGTGCCTGAGCCAGAAGCCGCGCCTGCTGCTTCTGGACGAGCCCACCGCCGGCATGGCGCGGGCCGACACCAACAACACCATCGACCTCCTGAAGCAGATCAGCGAGGAGCGCGACATCACCATCGCCATCATCGAACACGACATGCACGTGGTGTTTTCGCTGGCCAACCGGATCACGGTGCTGGCCCAGGGCACGCCGCTGGTCGAGGACGATCCGCAGAACATCAAGGGCAACCCGAAGGTGCGCGAAGCCTATCTGGGCGAGTCGGCGTAAGGAGACCGTCACATGAACGTCAAACCGGACTTTTCCAAGAACGCCAACATGGCGCAGACCGCCCCGGCCTTTCTCTCGGTCTGGGACATGCACTCCTATTACGGCGAAAGCTACATCGTGCAGGGCATCTCGTTCAACGTGCACGAGGGCGAAATCCTGGCGCTGCTGGGCCGCAACGGGGCGG
>DOIS01000097.1:0-182 GCA_003511785.1 Paracoccaceae bacterium | reverse complement strand
CGACCCTGCGCTCGATCGCGCGGCTTGGCGATCCGCAGGTGACGCATGGCGAGATCTGGCTCGATCACAAGCCGCTGCACAACATGACCAGCTACGAGGCCGCCGCCGCCGGGTTGGGCCTGGTGCCCGAAGATCGGCGGATCATCCCCGGCCTGACGGTCGAGGAGAACCTGCAGCTGGCC
>DOIS01000405.1 GCA_003511785.1 Paracoccaceae bacterium | reverse complement strand
CGCACCACCTTCAGGTCGTGACTGATGAACAGGTAGGCCAGCCCGTATTTCTTCTGCAGGTCGCGCAGCAGTTCGACGATCTGCACCTGCACCGTCATGTCCAACGCACTGGTGGGCTCGTCCAGCACCAACAGCTTGGGCCGCAGCACCATGGCGCGGGCAATCGCGATGCGCTGGCGCTGCCCGCCCGAGAATTCGTGCGGGTAGCGGTCCATGGCCGCCGGGTCCAGGCCCACCTCGGTCATCACCTCGGCCACCAGCTCGCGCGGGGCGCGGTGCGGATCAACCTTGTGGATCGCCAGACCCTCGGCAATGATCTGCTGGCAGGTCATACGCGGGCTGAGGCTGCCGAACGGGTCCTGAAACACGATCTGCATGTCCTTGCGCAGGCGGCGCAGTTCACGCGTGGACCAGCGGCGCACATCCTGCCCGCGGAAGGTGATCCCGCCCTCGGAGGCGATCAGCCGCATGATCGCCAGCGCCAGCGTGGTCTTGCCCGAGCCGCTCTCGCCCACGATCCCCAGCGCCTCGCCGGGCCGCACGGCGAAATCGGCACCCTTGACCGCCAGGAACCCGCCCGGCCGCCCGGCCAGCAGGTCGGCCAGCCCGCGCCCGCCATAGCGGATCTGCACGCCGCGCCCCTCGACCAGCGGCGCCCCCTGCCCCACCGGCGGCAGGTCGCGCCGCGCCAGCCGGTCGGGATGCGAGCCGATCAGCATCTTCGTGTAATCGTGCTCTGGCGCGCCGATCACCCGGTGCAGCGGCCCGCGTTCGACCACCCGCGCGTGGCGCATGACCAGAAGCTCGTCGCAGACCCGCGCCACCGCGCCCAGATCGTGGCTGACGAAGATCATCGACAGCCCGTGATCCCGGCGCAGCTGCGCCAAGAGGTCGAGCACCGATTTCTGCACCGTTGCGTCGAGCGCCGTGGTCGGCTCGTCCGCAAGCAGCAGGTCGGGCCGGCAGGCCAGAGCGCCGGCGATCATCGCGCGTTGCTTCATCCCGCCCGAAAGCTGGTGCGGATAGGCCCGCGCCCAGCGGGCCGGCTCGGGGATGCGCACCAGGTCCAAGAGGCGCAGCACCTCCTCGCGCACGGCGGGACCGCGCAGGTCGGTATGCTTGCGCAGCGTCTCGGCCACCTAGTCGCCCACCCGCATCAGCGGGTCGAGATGGCTGGCCGGGCTCTGGAAGATCATCGAGATGCGCTTGCCCCTTATGCCGTCCAGCACCGGCTCGGGCGCCGAAAGCATCTCGGTCCCGTCGAAATCCAGGGTCCCCGTGATCCGCGCCGCCGGCGGCAGCAGGCGCATCAGCGACCGGCAGGTGACGGATTTGCCCGACCCGCTTTCGCTCACGATGCCCAGGGCGGCGCCGCGCTCGAGATCGAAATTCACGCCCTCGACCGCCGCCTGGCCGGCGAAGCGCACCGAGAGGTCGCGGACCGTCAGAAGCGCGCTCATCGTTCGATCCTCAGCATCCGGGCCAGCCCGTCCCCGATCAGCGCGAAGCCGATGCCGATCAGCACCATGGCGAGGCCGGGGAAAAAACTGATCCACCAGGCGGTGGAAATGTATGTCTGCCCTTCGGCGATCATCACGCCCCACTCGGCGGCGGGCGGAGAGATACCCATGCCCAAAAACCCCAGCGCCGCGCCGAACAGGATCACCAGCGTCACGTCGGTCATCATGTAGACCACGATGGGCGAAAGCGAGTTGGGCAGAACGTGGCGCAGCAGGATATAGCCATGCGCGAAGCCCATGGTGCGCGCGGCCAGCACGAATTCCGACTGGCGCAGCACGATGGCCTCGGAGCGCGCCAGCCGCGCGTATCCGACCCAGCCCACCAGGGCCAGCGCGATGAAATAGTTCCCGATCCCCGGCCCCAGCACCGCGACGATGGCCAGCACCAGCACGAAGAAGGGAAAGGGCACGGTGATGTCCACGACGCGCATCGCCACGGTATCGGCCCAGCCGCCGAAATACCCCGCCAGAAGCCCGATGGTCAGCCCGATCGCCATCGGCGCGATCACGCCCAAGAGCCCGATATAGAGCGCCAGCCGCGCGCCGTAGATCACGCGGGAATAGATGTCGCGCCCCACGTTGTCGGTGCCGAACCAGTTGTCCGCCCCCGGCCCTTGCATGATCGCCTTGAAGTCGATGGCATAGGGGTCGTGCGTGGCCAGCAGCGGCGCGAAGGCCGCGATCGCCCCCCAGAGCGCCACCAGCGCCACGCCGGTTATCAGCATCGGCGACGCTCTCATGGGCTGATCCTCGGGTCGATCAGGGCCGAGACCAGGTCCACCGCCAGCATCACGAGGATCGTGGTCAGCGCGAAGACCAGCGTCGCGCCCTGCACCACGAAGTAATCGCGCGCCAGGATCGAATCGACCATCAGCTTGCCCATGCCGGGCACCGCATAGACCGTCTCGACGATCACCGAGCCGCCCAGCAGATAGGCCACGATCACCGCGAAGAGGTTCAGCGTCGGCAGCACCGAGTTGGGGAAGACATGGGTGCGGAACACCTGCTTCTCGCCCAGCCCCTTGGACAGACCGGCCAACACGTAGTCGCGGTTCATCTCGTCGAGCAGCGCGGCGCGCAGGTTGCGCACCAGGATCGGCACCACCCAGATCATCGTCGAGAGCGCCGGCAGGAACAGGTGCAGCAGGTGCTCGGAGAAAGTCTCGCCGAACCCGCTCACCGGGAACCAGCCCAGCGTGATCCCGAAAAACCGCGCAAACAGCAGCGCCAGCCAGAACACCGGCACGGCGAGGCCCAACACCCCGATCACCCGGATCACCTGGTCCGCCGGCCCGTTCTGGCGCTTGGCCGACCACACCGACAGCGCGATCACCGGCGGCAGGGTCAGGATGATCGTATAGACCACCAGGAACAGCGTGACCGGGTAGAACTGCGCAATCAACTCGGAGACCGGCACCTTGTAGCGCAGCGAGGCGCCCAGATCACCCTGCACCAGGTTGCCGAGATAGGTGAAATACTGCGTCAGGATCGGGTCATCGAGCCCGTAGCGGTCGCGCAGCGCCGCGATGGTCTCGGGCGAGGCGCGGTCGCCCACCAGAAGGCGGATCGGGTCGCCCGGCGTCGCGGCCATCAGGGTGAAGGTCACCAGGCTGACGCCGATCAGGACCGGCACGGCCTGCAACAGCCGCAACAGGATGAATTTCAGGGTGCTCACGCGGGACTGCTCCGGTCAAAGCCTGCGGATGCGCCCCGGCCCGGTCGCCCGGGCCGAGGGGCGGGCCGGATCACTCGGTGATCTCGGTCTCTTCCAACGTCCATTGCAGCGAGGGCGTCAGGCCCAGCCCGCTGATCCGGTCGGAATAGGCGTTGGCGAAGGGCGAGTAGTAGAGCGGGATCTGCGCCAGCTCACCGGCGCTGATCTCCTGGATCTCGTGATACATCGCCTCTCGCTTGGCGTCGTCCTGCTCGCGCAGCGCCGCCTCGACCAGCTCGTTGACACGCGCGTTGTCGTAGTTGGTGTAGTAGGAGTTGTTGCCGCAGGCGCCGCAGACCGCCCAGCGAACCGCCAGGTCCGGGTCCTCGGTCTCGTTTTACCACCAGGACATGGTCGCGTCATACTCGCCCTTGACTAGGCGATCCCACCACAGGCCGCCATCGACCCGCTCCACCGTGGTGTCGAACCCGACGGCATCCCACTGCGCCTTGAGCAGCGTGGCCACCTGTTCGCCCGAGGGCGTGATCATCAGCGTGATCCCGGTGCCCAGCATGTCGTTTTCCTCCGAGAGCGCGCGGGCACCCTCGGGGTCATAGGCCGGCGGGCTGACATGCTCGGCGTGATAGGTCAGCGCGTTGGGCAGGGTCGAGTTGGCCGGCGTGGCCTTGCCCAGCGTCACCGCCTTGGTGATCGCCTCGCGGTTCAGCGCCATGGCGGCGGCCTTGCGCACCTCCAGCTTGTCGAAGGGCGGCTTGGCATGGTTGGGCATCACCCCATAGACCACGGTCGAGGGCTCCAGCGGCACCGACAGCCCATCGCGGCCGTCCAGCTCGTCGACCTGCGCCCAGGGCACGCCGCGGATCACGTCCACCTCGCCGGCCATGATCATGGTGGCCCGCGCGTTGTCGTCGTCCACCTCGATCAGGTCGGCCCCGGCCACCTTGGGATAGCCCTCGCGCCAGTAATTGGGGTTGGCGGTCAGGGTCAGCCGGTCATTGGGCTTCCAGCTTTCGACCATGAAGGGCCCCGATGTCACCGGGTCCGAGGCGAACGCCTCCTCGCCGCGCGCTTCCACGCCGTCCTTGCTGACGATGCCCGCGTTGAATATCTTCATGTAGGACAGCATCGGCGCGCTGGGATGTTCCAGCGTCAGTTGAACGGTGTCATCGTCCAGGGCGGTGAATTCCTTGACCGGCGCATAGGCCGCCGGATAGGCGCTGCCCTCGTCCTTGGCCACGCGGTTGAGGCTGAAGGCCACATCCTCGGCAGTGATCGGCGTGCCGTCCGAGAACTGCGCCTCGCGCAGCTCGAACGTGTAGGTCAGCGCGTCCTCGCTGACCTCCCAGCTTTCCGCCAGCCCCGGTTGCAGGTTGCCGTCGCGGTCCTTGCGCAACAGCCGCGCATAGAGCTGGCCGAAGGCCTCGATATTGCCCGCCGCGGCGCTGGCGATCGGATCCAGCGTCGTGACCTTGTTGGGCGATGCGATCCGCACCACGTCCTGCGCGCCCGCCACGCCCGCGCCGAGCGCCAGCGCGGCCACGGCGGAGAGAAGGTGTTTTGACAATGCCATGTCGTGTCGTCTCCCTGTTGTCGGCATGTTCTGACTTGTGCCTGTTGGAAAACAATCATCTCATCCGCAAAATGATAGAAATTTTGTAACCCGGCATCAGGGAGAGGCCCGTGAAGGTCTATATCAGCACCGATATCGAGGGGAACGCGGGCATCGCCCATTGGGATGAGGCCTTGAAAACAGGGCCGGATTACGTCCCGTTCCGCGATCTGATGACGAATGAGGCACTGGCCGCGATCGAGGGCGCGCAACAGGCCGGCGCGACCGGGATCTGGCTTCGCAACGCGCATGAGAGCGCCCGCAACATCGACATCGCGCGCCTGCCCGAGGGGGTGCGCGTGATTCGCGGCTGGTCCGGCCATCCCTTCAAGATGGTTCAGGAACTGGACGAGAGTTTTGACGCCGTGGCGATGATCGGCTGGCACGGCCCGGCGGGCGACGGGGGCAACCCGCTGTCGCACACGATGACCGGCCATTACGCCCATATCACCCTGAACGGGGCGCCCCTGTCGGAATACGGGCTGCACGCCCGGCTCGCGGCCTCCTGAGGCGTGCCGGTGGCGTTCCTCTCCGGCGACGCGGCGATCTGCGCCGAGGCGCGCGCCATGAACCCCGCGATTGCCACGGTCGAGACAAAGGAAGGGTGCGGCGCCTCGGTGCTCTCGCTCACCCCGGCGGAGGCCTGCACCCGCATTCGCGCCGGCGTGACCGCGGCCCTCGCGGGCGACCTCTCGGCCCACGCCCGGCCGGCCTCGGACCGCTACCGGCTCGAGCTGCGCTTCTCGCACCACGAAATGGCCTATCGCCGGTCCTTCTTCCCCGGCGCGCAGCTGATCGCGGACGATACGATCCGCGTCGAGACCGCTTCGATCTTCGACATCGCCCGCGCGCTGGTGTTCATGTAGGGCGGGCCGGGGCCGGTCAGGCCCAGGGCGCCTTCAGACCGGCGGCGAGGGTTTGGGCCAGGTTCTTCAGCGCCTCGGGCGACGACCACAGCTTGCCCCCGGTCGGATCGCTCTCGAAGGCCGCCTCGCGCGCGGCGAGCGCCGTGGTCAGGGTGATGTACATGAAGATGAAGCGCTGGTTGAGGATCTCCCGCGGCACCTCCGGCAGCAGCCGGCGCAGATGCCCGAGACAGCGCAGATAGCCGGTATTGCGATGCCCCTCGAGCGCCTCGTGCATCAGGTGGCGATGATGGATCTGCAACGCCACGATGAAGCGCATATGGCCGAACCCGTGGGGCAGCGCCGGACCGCGGGGCGCGGTCTCGACATCGACCAGCAGCCGGGTGATGTCCAGCACGTCGCCCGGCCCGCCCGCGCGCTCCATCTCGTCCAGCGCCTCGTGCCGGGCGGTGTCGCTGTGGCGGGCGCCGTCGATCACCAGCGCCCGGATCAGACCGTCCTTGGACCCGAAGTAATAGTGCAGCGACGCCCCGTTGCGCAGCCCCGCCTCGGCCACGCTGTCGCGCACCGGAAC
>DOIS01000103.1 GCA_003511785.1 Paracoccaceae bacterium | reverse complement strand
CACCCATCACGGCACCACCAACGCGGTCTGCATGCCCGCCGTGCTGCGCTTCAACGCCCCCGCCATCGCCGCCCGTTTCGGCCCGGCAGCGGCCTATCTGGGACTAGAGGGCGGGTTCGAAGGGTTTTGCGCCTTCGTCGACGCGTTCAACGCGGGTTTCGGCATCCCCCGCAGCCTCACCGGGCTCGGCGTCACCGATCCCGATCTCGACGCGCTGACCGAGGCCGCGCTGCGCGACCCGTCTGTCGGCGGCAACCCGGTCGAGATGACCCCGGCCAATACCCGCGCGCTGCTCGAAACACTGTTTTGATCGCGCGGGCGCTGGACCCGCGCCCAGGCTTTCCTCTTGCAAGATATACTTCGGGGAGCGCGAGGGGCAGAGCCCCTCGCCCCGGTCGGATCGCGCCAGCGATCCGACCCATGATGGAATGCGCGCGACGCGCGCGCCTCAGGGCAAGGGATCGGTGCGGTAGAGCCGCACCTTCAGCCCGCCATGCGGCACCGGCGGCCCCGGCGGCAGGAACGGCAGCCCGGTGGCCTGCGCCAGCCCCGCATCGGTCGTCACGATCCCCACGCGCCAGCCCTTGAACCGCGCGCGCAGCGCCTCGCCCAGGGCGCCGTAAAGTGCGAAGAGCGGCTTGCGCTCGCCGATCCGGGTGCCATAGGGCGGGTTGGCGATGACCAGGCCGGGCGGCCCTTCGGGCGGGGCCAGGTCGCTGACCGCCTGCGCGGTGAAATGGCACAGATCGCCCACCCCCGCGCGGTCGGCATTGGCCCGGGCCGAACCGATGGCCCCCGCGTTGCGGTCATGCCCGTGAAAGCGCAGCCCGGTCTCGCCCACCTGCCCGGCGCGCGCGCGCATCTCGGCCCAGCGGTCCGCATCGAACCCGGCCAGCTGCTCGAAGGCGAAACCGCGCGCCCGGCCCGGCGCGAGACCGGCGGCGATCTCGGCCGCCTCGATCGGGAAGGTGCCCGAGCCGCACATCGGGTCGAGCACCGGCATCCGCCCGTCATAGCCCGCCGCCCGCAGGAACAGCGCCGCCATGCTCTCGCGCAGCGGCGCCTTGCCCACCGCCGGCTTGTAGCCGCGTTTGTAGAGCGGATCGCCCGAGCTATCGACGGAGAAGATGCAGAGGTTGTCGTCGATCCTGACCCGCAGGGTCAGCGCCGCCTTGGCGTCGATGGGGGCGCCCAACTCCTCGGCGATGGCCCGCTCCACCCGCTGCGCGGCGGCGCGGGCATGATAGATCTTGGACTTGCGGCTGGTGGCCTCGACCCGCAGGGCCACGTCCGGGCGCAGCACCTCGCCCCAGGGAAACTTGCGCGCGCGCTTGTCGAGCTGGGCCAGGTGGAAGGCGCGGAACGCCCCGATGCGCACCAGCACCCGGGTCGCGCCGCGCAGCCACAGGTTCGTGCGCCAGACCTCCGGCCAGCCGCCGTGCAACGTCACGCCGCCTGGCACCGGCACAGGGTCGGCGAAGCCCAACCCGCGCGCCTCCTCGGCCAGCACCTGTTCGAGGCCCGGCGGAGCCTGTAGGAATATCTCGAAACTCTCCATCCCCGGCGCTTAGCCCGGATGGGGCGCGGACTGAACAGCAAAGGAGCCGCCCATGTTCGAAAGCCAGCGCGAGATCACCGTGGAATGGGGCGATTGCGACCCGGCGGACATCGTGTTCTATCCCAACTATTTCCGCTGGTTCGACGCCGCGACCGCGCATCACTTCAAGGCGGCGGGCTGCGCCAAGCCCGAGTTGATCGCGCGATTCGGCGTGGTGGGCTTTCCCATGGTGGACACGCGCGCCACGTTCCACGCCCCCACGGCGCATGGCGACGACCTGGTAATCCACACCCGCATTCCGCGCATCGGGCGGTCCAGCTTCGAGGTGGAACACCGGCTGATGCGCGGCGAGGATCTCGCCGTGGAGGGATGGGAGACGCGGGTTCTGGTGCGGCGCGCCGAGGGCGGCGGGCTCACCTCCTGCCCGGTGCCCGAGACGCTGCGCGAGATGCTGGGCCACGCGAGCTAGCGTTTTCAACGCCTTGCAAGGTGACGTTGAAGTAAGCAGCCGGAGAAAGAGCCATGGCCGATCGGCACAACCCATTGTGTTTCATTTGCACATCAACTGGTTACACGCCGATCTTGAAGTACCTCACACCACCAGCAGGCGGGCCTCGTGCCGCTTCAGCGACCGGCGCGCCGCCTCGTAGTCGTTCAGCCCCTCGGGCGTGGCCAATTCGGGGAACAGCTCCAAGATCTCGTCACGCTGCTCGCTGGCAATGCCCGACAGCGAGTAATCGCCGGGCTGGAAACTCTCGCTCCAGGCCCCGTCGCCCAGAACCACCTCGTGTTGCTCGAACATGAAATGCACGTAGGTGTTCGGGGCCGCCGGGGCCATCTCAACCCCGTCGAGCCCGGTCAGGTGCTTGGCCGCGACCAGCACCTCGCGTTCGTCGAAATAGTAGGAGGTGCGGTCGTTGGCGATCAGCAGGCGATGGTTGGGGCTGACCAGCATGTCGCGCTCGGGCAGGCCACCGCCGAGGGCGCCGGCGCGGATGCGCACCGGGCGCAGATGCGGGCGCGCGGCCAGATCCTGCGCCGATTGCGGGCTGTGGCCCACCCAGGCCAGCGGCTGGATGCCGTTGTCGCGGGTGATGACACGGTCGCCCTGTTGCAGGGTCTCGACCGGGCGTTCGCCCTGCGGCGTGGCGATCAGCGTGCCGGGGGTGAAGCAAATGATCACCTCCTCGATCTCGCTATAGGTCATCGTGCCGGTCTCGGCACCGCCAGCGTCCAAGAAGCGCACCGTGCCCGATTCGCTGCCCGGCGCGTCCTCGTCCACCACCAGCGAGCCACCCGGGTTGACCGCCTCGGCCGCGCCGGTCAGGTCGAGCACGTCGTGGTCCGACCCGTCCGCATCCTCGCCGCCGACCACGGTCTCGCCCGCGCCGATATTGATGAACCGGTCCGATCCGGTGTTGCCGTAAAGCAGGTCGCCGCCATCGCCCGCGACCGAGTTGTCGCCTGAGATCACGTCGTCGCCCGCACCGCCCACGGCAATGTCGCGGCCCGCGCCGCCCGAGAGCGTGTCGTCGCCCAGCCCCCCCGAGAGCCCGTCATTGCCGGCCTGACCTGCCAGGTCGTCATCGCCCGCGCCACCGAAGACCAGGTCGCTCTCCTCGCCTGCGCGCACGGTGTCGTCGCCGCCCCCGGCCAGGATCACGTCCTGATCGCCGGTCAGCGGCGGCTCGGCGTCACCCGCGTCGACCCTGTCGCCCTCCGGGTCGCCGGTATAGCCGGTGTCGATCAGATCGCCCGCGTCGGTGCCGTCGACGATCCCGGCCGTGCCCGTCGCACCGGACAGGGTCGCGGGGCTGGCGCCGTTCAGGTCGAGGGCCAACACGCGCTCGACCTCCTCGAAGGAGACGGTGCCCACCGGGTTCAGATCGCTGTCATAGATGCTGACGGTGCCCGCCTCGGGATCGCCCGCGGTGGTGCTGACCACCGGGATGCTGCCGCCCACGAAGAGCGTGTCGAAGTCCACCGGGCCGCGCTCGCCGCCCTGCACGCTGTCGCCGGAAAGCGCGGCCAGGGTGTCCTGGCCCGCCCCGCCCGAGAGACGGTCGGCGTCGGTGTCGGTCCCGCCGAAGAGCAGGTCGTCTCCCTGCCCGCCGATCAGGCTGTCGGCGCCGGTGCCGCCCAGCAGCACGTCGTCGTCGATGCCGCCATCGAGCGTGTCGTCGCCCGCCCCGCCCAGAAGCGTGTCATCGTCGTCCTGGCCATGGATCAGGTCGTCGCCCGCGCCGCCGTCGATCAGGTCGCGGCCGTTGCCCGGATCGGGATCGGGCGGGCCGGCGGTGCCGTCGTCGCGGATGTTGAACGCATCGGGAAAGATCGGGTTCAGCCCGCCGAAGATGGTGTCGGCCCCGTCGCCGCCCTCGATCGTGTCGCTGCCCTCGCCGCCGACGATGCAGTCATCGCCCGTGCCGCCGTCGATCTCGTCCGCGTCGAGCCCGCCGCCGATCACGTCGTCGCCGTCGCCGCCGCGCA
>DOIS01000276.1 GCA_003511785.1 Paracoccaceae bacterium | reverse complement strand
CGCGCACTCGTTTGTTCTTCATTCAAAATCTCAGTAGATATTATGCCGAGAAAATTCTACGCGTGAACACCACTAATTTGCGGGGGGATTACCGCGTCAGTGACGCTCTGGACGGTCTCAAGGTTCACATGCCGGAAAAGCAGGTATGACGCGATTAGGGCCTCTGCGCTGGGTAAGCGAAAGTGTTCTGTTCTCGGTATGACGGCCGCTGTCGGAAACCCGGACTGCGGATCAGGCCAGCCAGGTCACGGCCGTCACGCATTCCTGCATGGACTTTAAGCATCCAATCCCGGCGTGCCTGAGGACTGGTGCCCCCACACGGACTCGAACCGCGGACCTACTGATTACAAATCAGTTGCTCTACCAGCTGAGCTATAGGGGCACTGGCCCCGTCATTAGCCTGTCGGAAATCCCGGTGCAAGCGGTCCGGGCGGGGACGGGTGTGGTTTCGCGGATGGCGGCGGCGTGCGGGCATCCGCGTCTTGGAGCCGGCATGGCAAGAGGCGCCGATCCGTGGCCAAACTTGCGAGCCATGCGCCAGGCGCATGACAGCCTCCCGGCCAGGCGCATGGCCAGCGAGGGGTGAACCCGCTATAGGCACGCGTTGAACCCCCGATCCCATTCTTGCAGGATTTTCCATGCCCCGAGCCTTCATGGCCTCGCTGGCCAACCGTTTTGCCATTCCCGATCTGCGCTGGATGCCCGACGAGGGGCTGACCCCGTCTCGGCTGCGCATCGAGCTTCTCTCCGGCCTGACCGTGGCGCTGGCGCTGGTGCCCGAGGCGGTGGCCTTCGCCTTCGTGGCCGGCGTGCACCCGCTGGTGGGGCTCTACGCCGCCTTCATCGTGGGGCTGATCACTGCGCTAATCGGCGGGCGACCGGGCATGATCTCGGGGGCGACGGGGGCGCTCGCGGTGGTGATGGTCAGCCTCGTGGCGCAGCACGGGGTGGAGTACCTTTTCGCCGCCGTGGTGCTGATGGGAGCGATCCAGATCGTCGCCGGGGCGATGCAATGGGGCCGGTTCATCCGTCTGGTGCCGCATCCGGTGATGCTGGGCTTCGTCAACGGGCTGGCCATCGTGATCTTCCTGGCCCAGCTCGGCCAGTTCAAGGTGCCGGGCTCAATGGAGCAGACCGGCCACGGCATGGGCGGGGGCGAGTGGCTCTCGGGGATGCCGCTCTACCTGATGCTGGGGCTGGTGGCGCTGACCATGGCGGTGATCTGGGTGATGCCGCGCATCACCCGCGTGATCCCCGCGCCGCTGGCCGGGATCGCGGTGGTGGCCGCGCTGGTCATCGCGCTGGGGCTCGAGGTGCCGCGCGTGGGCGATCTCGCCTCGATCGAGGGCGGGCTGCCGAGCTTTCACATCCCGATGGTGCCGCTCACCTGGGAGACGCTGATGATCATCCTGCCCTATTCGGTGATCCTCGCCGCGATCGGGCTGATCGAGAGCCTGCTGACGCTGAACCTGGTGGGTGACATCACCGGCAAGCGCGGCGGCGCATCCCAGGAATGCATCGCGCAGGGCGTGGCCAACACCGTGACCGGCTTCTTCGGCGGCATGGGCGGTTGCGCCATGATCGGCCAGTCGATGATCAACGTAAAATCCGGTGGTCGGACCCGCATCGCGGGGATTGCCGCCGCGTTGTTCCTGCTGGTCTTCATCCTCTGGGGCGCACCGTTGATCGAGCAGATCCCGCTGGCGGCGCTGGTGGGCGTCATGTTCATGGTGGTGATCGGCACCTTTGCCTGGAACTCGCTGATGATCCTGCGCAAGGTGCCCAAAACCGACGCCTTCGTGATCCTCCTGGTGACCGTGGTCACGGTGATGGAGGACCTGGCCGTCGCCGTGGTCGTGGGCGTGATCGTCTCGGCGCTGGCCTATGCCTGGAACAACGCGCGGCGGATCTATGCCAAGACCTACCTGACGCCCGAGGGGGCCAAGGTCTACCAGGTGCAGGGGCCGCTGTTCTTCGGCTCGTCGGACGGGTTCGTGGAACTGTTCGCCCCCGAGACAGACCCCGGCACCGTGATCGTCGATTTCGCCGACAGCCGGGTGGTTGACCAGTCCGCGCTTCAGGCGATCGAGGCGGTGGCGCTGAAATACGAGGGGCTGGGCAAGCAGGTGCAGCTGCGCCACCTGTCGCGCGACTGTCACCAGCTGCTCAACAAGGCAGGGCACCTGATGGTCGATAGCGACGATGACCCCGATTACGGGCTGGCGGTGAACTACTCGGTGCGCACGGGGATTCTCGGCGGGCATTGAGATCGGCCGGGGGCGGGGGTGCTGCCCCCGGCCTGCGGCCTCCCCCGGAGATAATTTCAGAGAGAGAGAAAGTTGCCGGCGTGTCCCGCTCAGGGCGCCGCGCGCTCCAGCGCCGCGAGGTCGCCTGCCAGCAGGGCCGGTTCGGCATCGGCGACCGCTGCGGCGGGCCACTCCCACCATGCCAGTGCCAGCAAGCACGCGATGGTCGCCTCGTCGAAGCGGCGGCGCAGCACCTGTCCGGGGTTGCCTGTGACGACGGCATAGGGCGGCACCTCGCCGCGCACCACGGCGCCCGCGCCGATGATCGCGCCGGTGCCGATCCGCGCACCCGGCAGGATCAGGGCGCCATAGCCGAACCACACGTCATGGCCGATCACCGTATCCCGCCGGTCGGGCTGAAACCCCTCCATGACCTCGGGGTCGAATACGGGGAAGGGAAAACAGCTCAGGCCCCCCGTCGCATGGTTGGCCGAGGCGGTGATGAACCGCACCCCGTGCGCGATCTGGCAGAACTTGCCGATCCGCAGGCGCTCTTCGGAGAACGGAAAGAGATAGGGCGCCAGCCGGCCGGCCCAATCCTGGGGCGGGTCGAAATCGGAGGCATAGCTGTAGTCCCCAGCCTCAAAACGCGGATGATCGACGGCGCGGTTCAGGAACACGGTGCCCTCATGCGGGGTGCCGTCGGGCAGGGTGATCGGGTAGCGGCGCGTCGGATCGGGCAGGGGCATCAGTCGTCGGGCCGCACCAGTTCGAACACTTCCGAGACGCGCACGTAGTCGCGATATCCCATGCGGCCCAGCGGCTCGAAGGTGGTCACGTCGAAGCGGCCCTCGCGCAGGCAGTCGTCACGCAGGTGAATGCCGGTGACCTCGCCGAACACCACCTGGTTGGCCGCGCCCGGCAGATCGACGATCTTGGTCAGCTTGCATTCCAGCGCCGCCGGGGCGCCCTCGACACGGGCGCAGGCGATGGTTTCGCAGGCGACCGGCGTCAGCCCGGCGTGGGCGAATTCGTCGGTCTCCTTGGGCAGGGTGGCGGAACTGGCGTTCATCGCGTCGCGCATCGCATATGCCACGATGTTCACGCAGAACACGCCGGTCTCGCGGATATTGGCCACGCTGTCCTTGGTGTTGTCCTGGTCGGGCTTGGCCCCGGTGCAGGCGAACATGACCTGCGGCGGCTCGTAGGCCACGCCATTGAAGAAGGAATAGGGCGCCAGGTTGTTCACGCCCTCGGCGCTGCGCGAGGAAATCCAGCCGATCGGGCGGGGCGTGATGACCGCGTTGAACGGGTTGTGCGGTAGGCCGTGGCCGTCCTGGGGGCGATAGAACATGCGCGGTCTCCTCGGGCTTTCGCGGGCATTTGCCCCCGACCTAGCGCCATGCTAGGGCGAACGCCAGCCCCGAGACGGGACCACACAGAGGACCAGCCCCCAGGTGATCGCGCTTTTCCCGGAAAACCCGCAGGATTGGTGGGAGGTCGAGGCGCTGTTCGACCTCTGTTTCGCGCCGGGGCGCGAGGCGCTCTCGTCCTATCGGTTGCGCGAGGGCGTGCCGCCCGAGACCGCGCTGTGCCGGGTGGCGCGCGACGAGGCGGGGATCGTGGCCGGCGCGATCCGGTTCTGGCCGGTGCGCGTGGGCGAGGCCGCGGCGGTGCTGCTGGGGCCGGTGGCGGTGCACCCCACCCACCAGGGCGAGGGGTTGGGCGCGGTGCTGATCCAGGGCGGGATGCAGGCCGCGCGCGAGGCCGGCTGGAACCGGGTGCTGCTGGTGGGGGATGCGCCCTACTACGCGCGCTTCGGGTTCGAGCGGCTGGACGGGGCCGAGATGCCGCCGCCGACCAACCCCGACCGGGTGCTGGGCCACGCCTTGCGCCCCGGCGCCTGGGACGGGGTGCGGGGCGCGGTAACGCGCTGGAGCGATGGCGCGCGGTGAGGGCAGGGGACGGTGGGCTGCAAACCTACCCTACGCCTGCGGCCCGCGTCAGGTTCACGTGGTCCGGCCATTGAAATGCGCGCCTCCCACGCCGATCTTCTCTGTGCAAAGCCGAACGGAGCGCGCGCCCATGCCCAATTCCAGGATCGAGGACATCACAGGTCCCGTGCAAGCCCATGTCGACCCCGAGGCGGAGCTGGACCGGCTGGCCGCGCGCTACCGCGCGGCGGGCGGGATCGGCATCCAGATGCTCAACCTGTTGGGCGGACGCGCCGAGGGGTTGATGGAGCGACTGCCCGCCCCGGTGCGCGACAATCTCGAGGAGGGCACCGAGGCGGCGCTGCGCATCGCCATGCGCGCGGCGCAGTCCAGCCGCCGGGCGCTGCCCGACCAGAAGGGCTGGATCAACACGGCGATGACCACGGCCATGGGGGCGGCGGGCGGGTTCGGCGGGCTGCCCTCGGCCATGGTCGAACTGCCCGCCACGACCACCGTCCTGCTGCGCGCGATCCAGGGGGTGGCTGTCGAACACGGGTTCGACGCCGACAGCGACAGCGTGCAGTTCGACTGCATCCGCGTCTTCGCTGCCGCCGGGCCGCTGGACGCGGATGACGGCGCCGACCTGGGGTTCCTGGCGCTGCGCCTGACCCTCACCGGCGGGGCGGTGAACCGGCTGATCGCGACGGTGGCCCCGCGCCTGGCCACGGTGCTGGGCCAGAAGCTCGCCGCGCAGACCGTGCCGCTGCTGGGCGCGGTGGCCGGGGCCGGGATCAACTATACCTATACCAGCTACTACCAGGAGATCGCGCATGTGCATTTCGGCCTGCGCCGTCTCTCCATCGAGGCCGGCATTCCCGAGGCCGAGCTGATCGCCGGCCTGCGCGCCCGGATGCGGCCGCGCCTGGGCTGAGGCGCTCGCCCGGGCTTGATCTCGGCGCGGCGATGGATATCTATCGGTGACCCTTGGGGAACATGCGAAATGATCCATTACGCTCTGAGATGTGCCGAAGGGCACGATTTCGACAGCTGGTTCCAGAGCGCGGCGGCCTTCGACAAGCTGGCCGCTGCGGGCATGGTGGCCTGCGCGGTCTGCGGCGGCAGCGAGGTGGAAAAGGCGGTCATGGCGCCCCGCGTCGGCAAGTCCGACGCCCCGGCCAAGCCCCGCCCGCTCGGCAAACCCGCCAACCCGGCGGAACAGGCGCTGGCCGCGCTGCGCAAGAAGATCGAGGCCAACGCCGATTACGTCGGCCCGAAATTCGCCCGCGAGGCGCGGGCGATCCACGAAGGCAGCGCGCCCGAGCGCCCGATCTATGGCGAGGCTCGCGCGGACGAGGCACGCGCCCTGCTCGAGGACGGCGTGCCCGTGGCCCCGCTGCCCTTCACGCCGGGCCGGAAAAGCAACTGATGCATGTGCTGATCACCGGCGCGAACCGCGGTATCGGCCGCACCCTGGCCGAGTGGTATCGCGCCGACGGGCACGAGGTGACGGGCACCGCGCGCGACGGGTCGGAACGCCTGACGGTCGATGTCGCCCGGCCCGACCAGGTGGCAGGCATGGCCCGGGCGCTGGAGGGCCGCCCGCTCGATCTGCTGGTCTGCAACGCGGGCGTCTATGCCGACAAGGGCCAGCGGCTCGAGACAGGCTATCCGCCTGAGATGTGGGCCGAGACCTTCGCCGTGAACGTGACCGGCGTGTTCCTGACCATCCAGGCGTTGCTGCCCAACCTGCGGGCCGCCGCGGCCGGCAAGGTGGCGATCCTCTCGTCGCAGATGGCCTCGCAGGCGCGGGCGCCCGGCGGCAGCTATATCTACCGCGCCTCCAAGGCCGCGGCGCTCAACCTGGGCCGCAACCTGGCCGCGGATCTCGAGGGCGAGGGAATCGCCGTGGGGATCTATCACCCGGGCTGGGTGCGGACCGACATGGGCGGCGGGGCGGCCGACATCACCGCCGACGAGGCCGCGCGCGGCCTGATCGCCCGCTTCGCCGAGTTGGATCTCGCGCGCACCGGCTGTTTCGAGACCTGGGACGGGCGCGAGCACCCGTTCTGAGCGGTGCCAGATTGCGCGGCTGCGGCGCAGTCCTTTTTGTCGGTTGAGGGGTTCACCCCTCAAACTCCCCTTCACCCCTCAAACTCCCCAAAGTATTTCTCGCAAGAGGAAGGGATCGGGTCGGGTGCGGCGGCGGCGCCGATGCCGCATCCCGGGCCGCTTGCTCTTGTTTCGGAACGCGCGTAAACCCGCGACGACCTTGCAAGGCAGGATACGCGCATGCCCGTTCTGGTGATGAAATTCGGCGGCACTTCGGTCGCCAATCTCGACCGCATCCGCCGCGCCGCCAAGCGCGTGGGCGTCGAAGTGGCCAAGGGCTATGACGTGATCGTCGTCGTCTCGGCCATGTCGGGCAGGACCAACGAACTGGTGGGCTGGGTCGAGGAGACCTCGCCGCTGTTCGACGCGCGCGAATACGACGCGGTCGTGTCCTCGGGCGAGAACGTGACCGCCGGGCTGATGGCGCTGACGCTTCAGGAAATGGACATTCCCGCGCGATCCTGGCAGGGCTGGCAGGTGCCGGTCAGGACCACCAGCGCCCATTCCGCCGCCCGGATCGAGGAGATCCCGCCCGACAACATCACCGCCAAGTTCGGCGAGGGGATGCGCGTGGCCGTGGTCGCGGGTTTCCAGGGGATCAGCCCGGAGGGACGGATCACCACGCTGGGCCGGGGCGGGTCGGACACCACCGCCGTGGCCTTCGCCGCCGCCTTCGGCGCCGAGCGCTGCGACATCTATACGGACGTGGACGGGGTCTATACCACCGACCCGCGCATCTGCGACAAGGCCCGCAAGCTCGACCGCATCTCCTTCGAGGAAATGCTGGAACTGGCCAGCCTGGGCGCCAAGGTATTGCAGACCCGCTCGGTCGAACTGGCCATGCGCTATAACGTGAAGCTGCGGGTACTGAGCAGTTTCGAGGAACAGTCGGACGAGGCCGGAACCTTGGTCTGCGACGAGGAGGATGTCATGGAATCGAAACCTGTGGCCGGCGTGGCCTATTCCCGCGACGAGGCCAAGCTGACGCTGCTGTCGGTGGCCGATCGTCCGGGCATCGCGGCGACCATCTTCACCGCGCTGTCGGACGCGGGGGTGAACGTGGACATGATCGTGCAGAACATCTCGGAGGAGGGGCGCACCGACATGACCTTCTCCTGCCCGGTAGGCGAGGTGGCCCGCGCCGAGGCCGCGCTGGGCCGCGCGCATGAGGCGGGCGAGTTGAATTTCGCGCAGCTGGTGGCCGATCGCGGGGTCTGCAAGGTCTCGGTCGTGGGCATCGGGATGCGCAGCCAGTCGGGCGTGGCCGCGCGCATGTTCAAGGTGCTCTCGGACGAGGGTATCAACATCAAGGTGATCACCACCTCCGAGATCAAGATTTCGGTGCTGATCGACCGCAAATACATGGAACTGGCTGTGCAGGCGCTGCACGACGCCTTCGATCTGGACCGCGCGGGCTGATCTCAGGACGGCCCGTTCCGGCCCCATGCCGCGCTGCGGCGGAGACGGCGAAAATTGACGTTTAGCTTTCCTTCTTGTTGTGATCTACTCACCGCCGGGCGACATTTGACCAAGGGATTTCGGCCAGTATGGCGGATGGCACCGAAAGCGAGAGTCGCAAGCTGCTCGGCCGTTTGCGAGAGGTCATGGCCGGGTCCGAGGCCGGCCAGGCCCGTCTGGACAGCATCACCCGCCTGATTGCCGAAAGCACCGGTTCCGAGGTCTGCTCGGTCTATCTGTTCCGTGACGCCGAGGCGCTGGAGCTTTGCGCCACCGAGGGGCTGATGCCCGAGGCGGTGCACCAGACCCGGCTGCGCCTGGGCGAGGGGCTGGTGGGGCGCGTGGCGCGATCCGGCGAGGTCATCAACACCCCCGATGCGCCGGCGGCGAAGGGGTTTCGCTACATGCCCGAGACCGGCGAGGAGCGGTTCAGCTCCTTCCTGGGCATCCCGATCCAACGGCTGGGCGAGATGCTGGGCGTGCTGGTGGTGCAGTCGAAGGACGCGCGCGAATTTACCGCCGACGAGGTCTATGGGCTGGAGGTGGTGGCCATGGTCATCGCCGAGATGGCCGAGTTGGGGGCCTTCGTGGGCGAGGGGGCGGCGCTGTCGCCCTTGCACCAGCAATCGGTGGTGATCCGTGGCCGCACCGGACAGGAGGGCGCGGCCGAGGGCCATGTCTGGCTGCACGAGCCGCGCGTGGTGGTCACCAACCCGATCGCCGACGACCCCCAGGCCGAGACCGAGCGCCTGACCGCCGCAGTCGAGGAACTGCGCGTGGGCGTGGACAAGATGCTATCGCTCAGCCAGGGCGACAAGGACCAGATGCATGTGCTCGAGGCCTATCGCATGTTCGCCAATTCCAAGGGCTGGATGC
>DOIS01000334.1 GCA_003511785.1 Paracoccaceae bacterium | reverse complement strand
CCTCGCCGCGGACATTCTCGAACACCTCGACGAAGATCTCGCCGTCGTTGAACCGTTCGACGCGCGTGTCGACGAGTCCGGTGCTCACGCCCCTGTGCAGAGAGAGACGCCGGGCGATGGTTCTGGCCAGCGGCAGGTTGGAATTGCCCGCGATCAGCTTGGGCTCGGTAAGTGTCGGCATTGCTGAAGATCCCCCGCGTCAGCCATGGCGTTCTGTGACAGATTCGTGATGTTGACACCGCTTAGCACGCAGCTACGGTCGCGCAAAGCCGAGGCGTCGGGGAAACGGAATATGACGACGATTGATTACTATTTCACGACATTGTCGCCCTATGCCTATCTGGCGGGCACGCGGCTCGAAGGGATCGCGGAGGCGCATGGCGCCACGGTCGCCTACAAGCCCACAGACATCATGGCTGTGTTCGCGCGCACCGGCGGCACGCCCCCGGGCGAGCGGCACCCGTCGCGGATGGAGTATCGCGCGCAGGAACTGCCGCGTTGGGCGGCATATCTCGACATGCCTTTGAACCTGCACCCCGCGCATTGGCCGACGAATCCCGCACCCTCCTCCTATGCCGTGATCGCGGCCCAGAACGCGGGCGGGGGCGACATGGGCGCTCTGGTGCACGGGCTGATGCGCGCCTGCTGGGCCGAGGAGAAGGACATCGCGCAGGACGAGGTGATCCGCGCCTGTCTTGAGGCCGCCGGGTTCGACCCGGCCCTCGCCGACAGCGGGTTGCTCGCCGGGGCCGAGACCTATGCGGCCAATACCGAGGAGGCCGTGTCCCGCGGCGTGTTCGGCGCGCCGTTCTACATCACCGATGACGGGGCCAGGTTCTGGGGCCAGGATCGCCTGGAATTCCTGGACCGCCACCTGGCAGGACGCGGCGCATGACCGACCTGTCCGGCCTGCCGTAGCCGGTGCATCTGCGCCGGTTCGGACATGGCCCCCGCGAGGTTCTGGCGCTGCATTGCACTATCGCCCATGCCGGGGCCTGGCGCGGACTGGCGCGCGAGATGGAGGCCGAGGCCACGTTTCACGGCTTCGACCTGCTCAGCCATGGCCGCAGCCCGGATTGGGATCGGCGGGGCGACATCCAGGACCGCACCGTCGAAGCCGCTGAGCGCCTCCTGCGGCCCGGCATGGACGTGGTGGGCCATTCCTTCGGAGCCACGGTGGCCCTGCGGCTGGCGGTCACCCATCCGCAGCTGATCCGCAGCGTGACCTTGTTCGAGCCGGTCTTCTTCGCCGTGGCCGCGCGCGACGCGCCGGACCTGCTGGCCGATCACGACCGCGCGGTGGCGCCGGTCTTCGAGGCGCTCGAGCGTGGCGACGACGCGCAGGCGGCCCGCGTGTTCAATCGCATGTGGGGGACCGAGGACAGCCCGCGCTGGCCCGAGCTGCCCGAAAGCACGCGTGCCGCGATGACCCGGTCGATCCACGTCATCCCGGCAGCCGACGAGATGCTGTATCGCGACCGGGCCGGGCTGTTGCGGCCAGGCGTGCTGGACCGCGCGACCATGCCGGTGCTGTTGGTGCGCGGCAGTCTCACGCACCCGGTGATCGGCGCGATCAACGACGGGCTGGCGCGGCGTCTGCCGGAAGCACGCAACGTGGTGATCCCGGGCGCAGGCCACATGGTGCCCATCACGCACCCGGCGCAATCGGCCGTGCATCTGCGCGCGCTGTTCGCCGAAACGGCCTGAGCCGGCTCACTCCTCGACATCGTCCACGTCGTGCTGGCCCGCCAGCGCCCGGCGCACGTGGCTCCAGCTCAGCCCGATGCCCAGCACCACCGACAGGGCGAATATCCCCAGCCAGACGTTCAGATCGGTATTGGTCAGCTGCAACAGGCCGAAATCGTAGAGCACCCACAAAAGCGCCCCGACCACGGCCAGCACAAGGAACATGCCGAAGCCGCCGATGGATCACACCGTGGCGCGCAGGTAGATGATGTACTCGATGCTCAGCAGCAGCACCAGCAACACCGTCACCGACAGATAGCTTTGGTAGTTGGCGACCGACCAGCGGATGAAATTCCACTGCGTGGGATTATACGTCAGCGCGAGAAGCACGAACGCAAAAAGCCAGCGCAGTAGAAATCCCATTCCCATGATGCCCCATCGCTTTTCCGCGCAGAATCACGGAAGGCGCCCGGGCTGTCCAGTGTTTCGCCCCTCTGCCTCGAAATTGCGGTTTCCCTGTTGCAGCCGCGCCGGTATACGGGCGTGGGTTTTACCAAATCAGCGTGAAGGACCGGAAATGGCCAATGTCGTCGTGGTCGGCGCCCAGTGGGGCGACGAGGGAAAAGGCAAGATCGTGGACTGGCTCAGCGAACGCGCCGACGTGATCGCGCGGTTCCAGGGTGGGCACAACGCGGGTCACACGCTGGTGATCGACGGCACGGTCTACAAGCTGCACGCGCTGCCTTCGGGCGTGGTGCGCGGGGGCAAGCTGTCGGTGATCGGCAACGGCGTGGTGCTGGACCCTTGGAACCTGCTCAAGGAGATCGAGACGATCCGCGCCCAAGGGATCGAGATCACCCCCGAGACGCTGATGATCGCCGAGAACACGCCGCTGATCCTGCCCTATCACGGCGAGCTGGACCGCGCCCGCGAGGAGGCCGCGCACAAGGGCACCAAGATCGGCACCACCGGGCGCGGCATCGGGCCGGCCTATGAGGACAAGGTGGGCCGCCGGGTGATCCGGGTGGCGGATCTCGCCGACGCGGCCACGCTCGAGGCGCGGGTTGACCGGGCACTGCAACACCATGATCCGCTGCGCAAGGGGCTGGGGGTCGAGCCGATCGACCGCGACGCGCTGATCCAATCGCTGCGTGAGATCGCGCCGCAAATCCTGCAATATGCCGGGCCGGTCTGGAAGATGATGAACGAAAAGCGCAAGGCCGGCAAACGCATCCTGTTCGAGGGCGCGCAGGGCGCGCTGCTGGACATCGACTTCGGCACCTATCCGTTCGTCACCTCTTCCAACGTGATCGCGGGGCAGGCCGCGACCGGGACCGGCATCGGGCCGGGGGGCATCGACTATGTGCTGGGCATCGTGAAGGCCTATACCACGCGCGTGGGCGAGGGACCCTTCCCGACCGAGCTGGAGGATGCCGACGGTCAGCGCCTGGGCGAGCGTGGGCACGAGTTCGGCACCACCACCGGGCGCAAACGCCGCTGCGGCTGGTTCGACGCGGTGCTGGTGCGCCAGACCTGCGCCACCTCGGGCGTCAATGGCATCTCGTTGACCAAGCTTGACGTGCTGGACGGGTTCGAGACGCTGAAGATCTGCGTGGGCTACGAGCTTGACGGCGAGCGGCTGGATTATCTTCCCACGGCGGCAGACAGCCAAGCGCGCTGCGTGCCGATCTACGAGGAGATGCCCGGCTGGTCGGAATCGACCGAGGGCGCGCGCAGCTGGGCCGACCTGCCAGCCAACGCGATCAAGTATGTGCGCCGGGTCGAGGAGTTGATCCAGTGCCCGGTCGCGCTACTCTCCACCTCGCCCGAGCGAGAGGACACCATCCTTGTCACCGACCCGTTTGCCGATTGATGTCTGAGCGTCCCGCATTGTCCTACAAGGCGCGGCGACGTTGGTCGCTGGTGATCCTCTTGGTAGGAATGCCACTTTACGTCGTGGTTGCGGTGAATTTCACCGACTGGCTGCGCGGGGTCTGGCCCACCATGCCCTGGCCCGTCGAGTTGGTGGTGTTCGTGCTGTTTGGCCTGCTGTGGGTCCTGCCCTTCAAGTTCGTGTTCCGCGGCGTCGGTCAGGCCGACCCCGAGGAGCAGGGCAGGGACTGATCCGAGGACCCGCTGGCCGGGCCAGCGGAACATCGCGCGCATGTAGGCGGTGTATTCCCCGACCATCTCGGCCCCGACGGAAAAGGGGGTGGGTCAAGGTGTTTCCAGTCGGGCCGCGACCTCGCCCGGCAGCAGGGTCAACTCGGCCTCGTGCTTGCGGGCCAGGTGCTGCATCCGCCGGTTCTCGGGCAGGCAGATCATGTAGAGCGTGCGTATCCCCCGGTTCTGTGCCGCCGCAAGCACCCGCGACAGCAACGCATCGCCAAGGCCGCGGTTCTGCCAGTCGGGCTCGACGCTGAAGGCTGCTTCGCAGGCACGCGGCATGCTGTCGGGAAGGCGGCACAGCTCGGCGAGGCCGCGCAGACGGGCATCGGGGAAGGCGCCGAACAGCAAGGCATCCTCGCGGTTCAGCCGGTCGATATGAGCCGTGAGCCCGTCGGCACCCAGAATGCCGCCGAACCGCGCGCGCAGGCTGTCGGGATCGAGTCGCCGGTAACGGGCCTCGATCCGGCGACGGTCGAAGGGGTGCAGGCGGCGGATGGTCGGATCGGGCATCGGCGGCCTCCTCTAGGGTCAGGACCCATTGATTTTCGGCTAGCGGCATGATTCACGGCTCGAAAACTGAGCGGTGAACATGTCTGATCTTTTCTGGC
>DOIS01000100.1:5221-6072 GCA_003511785.1 Paracoccaceae bacterium | reverse complement strand
GCGATCCCCTATACCGACCTGGCCGAGGCCGCCGCGCGCCTCGATCCGGTGCAGGCCGAGCCGCGCCCCAGCGGCGACTGGCGCTTCCTCGGCAAGACCATGCCGCGCCTCGACATGGTCCCGAAGGTCACCGGCACCGCCGAGTTCGCCGTCGATGTCCGCCTGCCGGGGATGCGCTTTGCCTCGCTGCGCATGAACCCGCATCTGGGCGCGCCGATGCGCGGCTTCGACGCTGGCGCGGCGGAGACCCTGCCCGGGGTGGAGAAGGTCGTCGACCTGGGCGGCGGCGTGGCCGTGGTCGCCTCGAACACCTGGCTGGCCATGCAGGCCGCGCGGGCGGTCGAGATCGACTGGGCCCCCGCCCCCTATCCCGAAAGCAGCGAGGAGATTTTCGCCGCCATCGAGAAGAGCTTTCTCGGCAGCCCCAACTCGACCCTTCGCGACGACGGCGACGTGAGCGCCGAGGTCGCAGGCGGTACCGAGATCGCGGCCGAATACCGCGTGCCCTTCCTGGCCCATGCCACGATGGAGCCGATGACGGCCGCCGCGCTCTACGAGGACGGCCGCCTGCACCTCTGGGCCGGCAACCAGGCGCCCACCGTGACCCGTGACCGCTGCGCCGAAGCGTTGGGGATCGACCCGGGCGCGGTCGAGGTGACCACCACGCTGATGGGCGGCGGCTTCGGTCGGCGCGGCGAGTTCGATTTCGCCGTCTACGCCGCCCGGCTCGCCCGCGAGATGGAGGGCACGCCGGTGCAGCTCACCTGGTCGCGCGAAGAGGACATGACCCACGATTTCTACCGCCCCGCCGCCATCGGGCGCTATCGCGGGGTGGTGAAGGACGGCAGCGC
>DOIS01000100.1:0-4872 GCA_003511785.1 Paracoccaceae bacterium | reverse complement strand
GCGCGGTGGCCGGGCCCTCGGTGACCAAGGGCGCGATGAAGCGGCTCACCGGCATGGACGCCATGGGGCCGGACAAGGTGCATGTGGAGGGGGCCTTCGATCAGCCCTATGCCATTCCGAACTACCGGATCGAGGGTTATCTCACCGATCTCGACATGCCGATCGGGTTCTGGCGGTCGGTGGGCAACTCGGTCAACGCCTTCATGCATGACTGTTTCCTGGACGAGATGGCCCATGCCGCCGGGGCCGACCCGCTGGCCTTCCGGCTGGAGCTGATGCGCGGCGCGCACGCGCCCAGCGCCGGCACGCTCGAGGCGGTGGCCGAGATGTCGGGCTGGAGCGGGACCCCGCCCGAGGGCACCGGGCGCGGCGTGGCCTTCGCCTGGTCCTTCGGCACGCCGGTGGCGCAGGTGGTCGAGGTGGCGCGGGAAGAGCGCGGCATCCGTATCGCGCGCGCCTGGATCGCCGCGGACCCGGGCCTGGTGCTGGACCCCGGCAATTTCGAGGCACAGCTCGTGGGCGGCATGGTCTATGGCCTGTCGGCGGCGGCTTTCGAGGAGATCACCTTCGACGGCGGCCGGGTGGTGCAGCAGAATTTCCCCGACTACGAGGCGCTGCGCCTGCACACCGCGCCCGAAACCGAGGTGCAGCTCTTGCAGAGCAACCCGCATATGGGCGGCGCGGGCGAGCCCGGAACGCCCCCCGCCATGCCGGCACTGGCCAATGCGCTTTACGATCTGACGGGCAAACGGGCGCGGGAATTGCCGCTGTCGAAGAGCTTCGATCTGCTGGTCTGAGGGCGCAGCCGGGCGCAGGCTTTCGCGGAAAGCCTGCCGCCAAATCCTCGGACGAGGATTTGCGCGGCTCAGGCGACGAGACTGTCGGACCAATCCCGCATCAGCGCGTCCAGGGCCGCCCAGTCGGTGTATTCCCGGTCGCGTGCGGGATCGACCTGCTGCCCCTTCCGGGCCGCGATCCAGCGCATCGCCCAGGATTTGAAGAAATCGTATTCGGTGAAACGGAAGGCCCCCGCCACGTGATGCACGGCACCGGGCGTCCAGCCGGTGGCCCGGACGAACTCCCCGGCGATCCGCTCGAGATCGGCGCGATCCTCGGCATCATCGCCGGCGGCGGCCAGCGAGACCTGCAAGAGCAGCGTGGGACAGGCGTTGAGCCGGTCGGCATGCGCCGTGGCCACCTCCGCGAGCGCCTCTTGCAGCCGGCCCACATGCACCGACCCGGCCAGGATCGCCGCGTCGCAGTCGGGCAGGTCGGTGGCATCGGTGGCTGGTAGCAGTTCGACCGCATGGCCGAGATCGAAGAGCCGGTCGGCGCAGAACCGGGCGATCTTGCGGGTCTGGCCCTCGGTCGAGGCATAACAGATCAGGATCTTCACCGAACCCTCCCTTTCTCCATCGCGCTTGATCCAGCGTCCCCGCCCTGCCCTGTCAAGACCCGGATCGGCACGGATCAAGGCAAATTCGCCGCGAAATGATCCGATCGCGGCCACGGCTTTCCCGCAATTCCGCCGCGCCCCCTTGGCAGTGTTCCCGGCGGGACAGGGGCGCCGCGCAGGTTCCGCCCCGCCACCCGCCGCGCAGAAAGGACCGAGAGCACATGCCCCGAGGCTACCTCGTATCGCTGGGCGCCGACAACAGCCTGACCGCCGGGGACACGATCTCGGGCGGGTGGACGCGGTTCACCACCGACCGCGTGCTGGGGAGCGGCGAATGGGTGTTCACCGGCACCGATGGCGGCGTCACCTACACCGACACGCTGGAGCCCGGCACCTACTATCTCGGCACCGACGACGCGGTCTATTTCGTGCCCGCCTATGGCGAGGTGGACACGCTCGTCTCGGCCGAGACGGTCACGGCGCCCGATTACACCGAGACCAACATCGTGCTGGGCACCGGCGCCGATGACGACATCGACGACGCCTTCACCGACGTCCAGGGCCATTCGGTGGACAGCGGCGAGGGCACCGGGCCGGGCGGGATGGCCGATATCGTTCTGGGCTTTCGCGGCGACGACACGATCGCGGCGGGCGCGGGCGACGACACGGTCACGGGCGGCGCGGGCGCGGACGAGCTGAGCGGCGGGGCGGGCGACGACAGCCTCACAGGCGACGGGATCGGAGACAGCGTCACCGAGTCGCTGAACTGGGACGCGCAGGGCGGCGACGGCACCGACCTGTCGGGCGGCTTCACCCAGGCCACCGGAGAGATGGAGGTCACGGTGGGCTTTGCCGCGACCGGCGACAACCGGCCCGTCTTCGATGTCGAGACAAGCGACCGGATCTATACCGACACGGGCGAGCCCTTCGACGATCGCTCCTCGCTCTACCTGTTCGGCGATGGCGACGGGGCGACGTCGCGGACCACGATCCGCTTCGCCGCGAACGACCGGTCGAACATGGACGATGCGGTGCAGAACGTGCTGTTCCGCATCAACGACGTGGACTGGGCCGGCGGCAACCACCGCGACGTGCTAACCGTGACCGCCTACGATTCCGACGGCAATCCGGTTCCCGTCACCCTCTCCGTGACCCCCAACGGCGCCAACACCGACAGCGTGAGCGGCAACACCGTCACCGCCGGCAACGATGGCGAAAGCCCGGACGACGCCACCGGCTCGGTCCTGGTCGAAATCGCCGGGCCGGTGAGCGAGATCGTCATCGACTATGGCAACGGGTTGGACGGGACGCAGGCGGTCTGGGTCTCAGACGTGTTCTTCGACACGATCCCGCTGCCGCCGGGGGACGACACGCTCGCGGGCGGCGACGGGGACGACGTGCTCGCCGGCGGCGGCGGCGACGATGTGCTGGCCGGCGACGCGGGCGCCGACACGGTGGCGGGGGGCGCGGGCGACGACGCGATCACCGCCGCCTCGGGCGACAGCGTCGAGGGGGGCACCGGCGACGACACCATCCGCCTGGCCGATCTGGGCGAGGCCGGCAGCGCGGGGATCGCGATCTCGGGCGGCGAGGGTGACGAGACCACCGGCGACGTGCTGGACCTGGGCGGCGTGGCCGACCGCACCACGCTGACCCTGACCTCGGACGCGCCGGGCGACCTGGCGGGGACGGTGGAGTTGACCGACGGGACGCTGGTCAGCTTCGAGGATATCGAGCAGATCATCTGCTTCACCCCCGGCACCCGCATCGCCACGCCGCACGGTCCCCGCGCGGTCGAGACGCTGGTGCCGGGCGATTTGGTGCTGACCCGGGACAACGGGCCGCAACCGCTGCGCTGGACCGGCCAACGCACGGTCGCGGCGACGGGGGACTTCGCGCCGATCCGCATCGGCCCCGCGCTGCTGGCCGGGGCCGAGGCGCCGCTGTTGGTCAGCCCGCAGCACCGTCTGCTCTGGACCGGGGCCCGGGCGCAGCTCCTGTTCGGAACGGGCGAGGTGCTGGTGCCCGCGCGCCACCTGCTGGATCACCCGGCGGTCACCCGCGAGGAGGGCGGAGCCGTCACCTATATTCACCTGATGTTCGACCGGCACGAGATCATCACCGCCAACGGCGCCGAGAGCGAGAGCCTCTATCCCGGCGATTGCGCGCTCTCGGCGCTCGACGCGGGCGGGCGGGCGGAACTGTTCGCGCTGTTTCCCGAACTGCGCTCGAACCCCGGCGCCTATGGCGACACCGCCCGCACCTGCCTGCGCGGCTTCGAGGCGGGCGGGCTGGTGGCCTGATGGCGAGGGGGCTCTGCCCCCGTCCCTTCGGGACTCCCCCGAAGTATTTGGAGCAAGAGGAAGGCAGGACCGCGGGTCATCGACCGGACCGCAGAGAGCGGATTTCGCGACGGGAGACCCGGTGCCCCGCCCTCAGGCCGAGCGCGACCAGGCCCGCCGCCCGCCGGCCCAATCGCGCACCGCCTCGCCGAAGGCCTCGAAGAGCGGGCGCGAGACCGGGTCGTTGGCCGCGTCCCATTCCGGGTGCCACTGCACCGCCAGCGAGAACCCCGTCGCGCCCTCGACATAGATCGCCTCGGGCGTGCCGTCGGGGGCATGGCCGTCGATGCGGATGCGGGCGCCCGCGCGCTTGATCCCCTGCCCGTGCAGCGTGTTGGTCATCACCTCGCGCGCGCCGAACAGGCGGTGAAACGGACCGCCCTCGGTCAAGGTCACGGCGTGGCGCAGGGCGAATTTCTCCTCCAGCGTGCCGTCGGGCGGCATCCGGTGGTTCATCCGCCCCGGCAGGTCGCGGATCTCGGGGTGCAGCGAGCCGCCCAGCGCCACGTTCACCTCCTGGAAGCCGCGGCAGATGCCCAGGAAGGGCTGGCCGCGCTCGACACAGGCGCGCACCAGCGGCAACGCGATGGCGTCGCGCGCCCGGTCGAAGGCGCCATGCGCCTCGGTCTCGTCTTCGCCATATTCCTCGGGGTGGACATTGGGGCGCCCGCCGGTGAGCAGGAAGCCGTCACAGGTCTCGAGAAGTTCGGCCACCGACACGAAGCGCGGGTCGGCCGGGATCACCAGCGGCAGGCAGTCCGAGACATTGGCCACAGCGTCCGAGTTCATGGTTCCGCCCGCATGGGTCGGATACTGGCCGTTGACGAGATAGCTGTTTCCGATGATGCCGACGATCGGGCGGGGCATGGAGGGCTCGCAGATTGGGCGGTTCGCGCGGTTTGGGCGACCCTATCGCCGGTGCCGGAGGCGCGCAACTCCCCGACACGGCGCAGGCGGGTGTTCAGCCCCGCACAGGGTCGGCCGGCACCGCCTTACTTGGCGGCCTTTTTCTTGTCCTTCTTCCTGGACTTGGACTTGGCCTTCTTGTCCTTCTCGCGGGCCTTCTGCGCCTTCGCCTCGGCCTTGACCTTGGCCGCGCGCATCTGCTCGGCCAGGGCCTCGGCCTTGCGGGCC
>DOIS01000054.1 GCA_003511785.1 Paracoccaceae bacterium | reverse complement strand
GCCGAAATTAGTGATAGCGGAATACCCATTTATTTTTTTGTAGGAAATCATGGCCGCGCGCGTCGTGCTGATGCACGAGCTGCGCGGCGCGCCCGAGCCCGAGGCACTGATGGCGCGCATGGCGCCGGTGGACCTGGTGCTGATCGAGGGGTTCAAGCGCAGCCCCCATCCCAGGATCGAGGTGCATCGCGCCGTCACCGGCCATGCGCTGATCGCGCCCGGCGATCGATCCGTGCGGGCCGTGGCCGCCGATGCGGCCCTGATGATCGACCGCCCCGTGCTCGACCTGGACGACACGGGCGCGATCGCCGATTTCATCCTCTCGGAGGTCGGGCTGTGAGCGGGTTCGACACGGTGCTGGTGGTGGATTGGTCCGCCGGACGGCGTAGCCCGCCGCGCCCCTCGAGTGACGCGATCTGGATGGGCACCGCCCGGGCCGGGCTGGCGCAGGAGCCGGTCTATCTCCGCAGCCGGATCGAGGCCGAGGCCTGGCTTTCCGAGTTCTTCGCCCACGAGAGGGCGGCCGGCCGCCGGGTGCTGACCGGGTTCGATTTCCCCTTCGGCTACCCGCAAGGTTTCGCGCGGACTGTCACCGGCAGCGACGATCCGCTGGCGCTCTGGACCTGGCTGGAGGCGCGGATCAGCGACGACGCACGCGGCGTGAACAACCGCTTCGAGGTGGCCGAGGCGATCAACGCCCGCTTTGCCGGCCCCGGCCCGTTCTGGGGCAAGACCCACTTCGACCGCTGGCCCGGCATCCCCTACCGCAAGGCGGGGATCGTGTTCGATGCGGTGCCCGAATGGCGCGCCTGCGACCGTGCCGCGCGCGCGGCGTCGAGCTGCTTTCAACTGGCCTTCCCACCCACGGTGGGCAGCCAGGCGCTGATGGGCCTGCCGGTGCTCGAGCGGCTGCGCCGCCTGCCCGGTGTGGCGGTCTGGCCGTTCCAGGATTGGACCGCCGCTCCGGTGGTGCTGGCCGAGATCTGGCCCGGCCTGATCGAACCGGCGGTCAAGGCGCGCATGACCCCCGGCGCGATCCGCGACCGCGAACAGGTGCGCGCCCTGTCGCTCGCGCTGGCCCGGATGACGCCCGAGGCGCTGGAGGACATGCTGCGCGACACCGCCCCCGAGGCCGCGGAAGAGGCCTGGGTGCTGGGCGCGGGCCATGCCGAGACCCTGGCCGCTTTATGTCAACAGGAGGCCGCCTGATGCAGCCACCCCCGCTCAAGAACGACTGTTTCGCCCTGCCGCCCGGCGTGGATTGGACGCCGGTCGACGAGGCGCTGGTGCTTTTGCGCGATCGGCTGACACCGGTCACGGCGGCGGAGGAGGCGCCGCTGGCCGAGGCCGAGGGCCGGGTGCTGGCCGCCGATGTCATCGCGCCCCGGTCCAACCCGCCGCAGCCCAACGCGGCGGTGGACGGCTATGGCTTTGCCGGCCCCGCGCCCGAGGGCGTGCGGGAGATGCCGTTGGCCGAGGGCCGCGCGGCGGCGGGTGCTCCGTTCCGGGGTCGGGTGCCGGAGGGCCACGCGCTGCGCATCCTCACCGGCGCTGCGCTGCCCGAGGGGGTGGACACGGTGATTCTCGAAGAGGACGTCAGCCGTGAGGGCGACCGCATCGCCTTCCACGGCCCGCTCAAGCGCGGGGCCAATGCCCGCCGCGCGGGCGAGGATGTGGAGGCGGGCGATGTGATCCTGCGTGCGGGCCGTCGGCTGACGCCGCCCGACCTGGCGCTTCTGGCCGCGACGGGCTGCGACCGGGTGGCGCTGCGCGCGCCGCTGCGGGTGGCGGTGCTGTCCACCGGGGATGAACTGGTCGAGCCGGGCGAGATCGCCGGCGAGGATGAGATTTACGACGCCAACCGCCCCATGCTGCTGGCGCTCCTGCGCCGCTTCGGCTGTGTGGCGGTGGATATGGGGCGCGTGCCCGACGACCGCGTCGCCTTGCGCGCCACGCTGGACCGGGCCGCCGGGCAGGCCGATGCGATCCTGACCAGCGGCGGCGCTTCGGCGGGGGACGAGGATCACGTCTCGGCACTTCTGCGCGAGACGGGCGCGATGCAGCAATGGCGCATCGCGATCAAGCCGGGCCGCCCGCTGGCGCTGGGCCTGTGGAACGGTGCGCCGGTCTTCGGGCTGCCGGGCAACCCGGTGGCGGCGCTGGTCTGCACGCTGGTCTTCGCGCGCCCGGCGCTGGGGCTGCTGGCCGGGGCCGGCTGGGCCGCGCCACAAGGCTTCGACGTGCCGGCCGCCTTCGCCAAGTCGAAGAAACCCGGCCGAAGGGAATACCTGCGCGCGCGCATCCGCGAGGGCCGCGCCGAGGTCTTCGCCTCGGAAGGCTCGGGCCGGATCAGCGGGCTGAGCTGGGCCGAGGGGCTGGTCGAGTTGGAGGACGGCGCGCGCGACATTCGACCGGGCGATCCGGTGCGCTTTTTGCCTTACGCGAGCTTCGGGCTGTGAGCGGGTCTTAATACATTCCGAAAAATCTACGTTTCGCATGCGAAACATTTC
>DOIS01000351.1:516-9299 GCA_003511785.1 Paracoccaceae bacterium | reverse complement strand
CGGTGCTGAGCCATCGGATGGCGCTGAACTTCGCAGCCCGTGCACGCGGCGACAGCCTGGCCGCCCTGATCGACGAGACCGCCGCCGGGCTTGGCGCCGCCGAGGCCGCGGCGTGAACGATGCCCCCCTGACCCCGCGTGCCCGGGCCGAGGCCGAGGCCAGCCGCCTGCCGCCGCTTCTGGCGAGGGCCGAGCATCTGGCCGGCACCGTGCTGCTGGGCGAACACGGCCGACGCCGCGCCGGGCTGGGGGACGATTTCTGGCAATACCGCCCGGCACAGATCGGCGACAGCCGGCGCATGATCGACCACCGGCGTTCGGCACGCGGCGACCAGCAATACGTGCGCGAGCGCGAATGGCAGATCGCGCAATCGGTGATGCTCTGGGTGGACCGGGGCGCGTCGATGCGCTTCGCCTCGGATGACGGCTTGCCAACCAAGGCGGACAGGGCGCGACTGCTGACATTGGCGACGGCGATTCTGTTGATCCGCGGGGGCGAGCGGGTGGGCCTGACCGGCGCGACCCTCCCGCCCCGCCGTGGCGATCTGCAAATCCGTCGGCTGGCCGAGGTCTTTGCCGCCGACGAGGTAGCGGATTATGCCCCGCCCGAGCATCGCGGCATGATCCCGCACGCCCGCGCCCTGTTCGTATCGGACTTCCTGGGCGACGTGAATGAGTTGCGGCTCGCGCTGACCAAGGCCGCCGACCGGGGCGTGCGCGGCGTGCTTCTCCAGGTGCTCGACCCCAGCGAGGAGGCGTTTCCCTTCCACGGCCGCACCGTGTTTCACAGCGTGGGCGGCACGGTTGAGCACGAGACGCTGAAAGCCGGGGACCTGCGGGCGCGCTATCTCGAGCGTCTGGCGGCGCGCAAGGACGAACTCGCCCAGCTTTGTCGCATGACCGGCTGGCAATACGGGCTGCACCACACCGGCGACAGCGCGCAATCGGCGCTGTTGTGGCTCTATCGCGCGCTGGATCGGGGGGCGGCATGACCGTGATCGGCGGTATCGGGTTCGCGGCCCCTTGGCTGCTACTGGGCCTGTTGGCACTGCCCATCCTGTGGCTGCTCCTGCGCGCGGTGCCGCCCGCGCCGGTGCGGCGGATGTTCCCGGCGGTCGTGCTGCTGCTGGGGCTCAAGGACGACGAGAGCGTGACCGACCGCACGCCCTGGTGGCTGTTGCTGCTCAGGATGCTGGCCGTGGCGGCGGTGATCGTCGGTCTGGCCGGGCCGGTGCTGAACCCCAACCGCGAGCAGGCGGGCAGCGGTCCGCTCCTGCTCCTTCTGGATGCAAGCTGGGCGGGGGCCACGCGCTGGCAGGACAAGACCGCCTTGATCGAGGCGCAACTGGCCGAGGCGGGGCGCGATGGGCGTCCGGTGGCGATCCTGTCGCTGACTGACCCCGAGACGCCTGTGTTCCAGGCCGCCGATGCCTGGCGCCCGCGCCTGCCGGGCCTGACGCCCGAACCTTGGCAGCCGACCGAGGCGCAGCTGTCGGCGGCGCGTGAGGCGCTGGCGGGGGTCGAGGGAGGGTTCGACACGCATTGGCTGGGCGACGGGTTGGACTACCCCGGCCGTGAGGCTCTGACCGAAGCGGTGCAGGACCGCGGCGCGCTGCGTGTCTTCCAGACCGCGAGCCCGGCTCTCGGTCTGCGTCCCGCCCGGTTCGAGGAGGGCGCGATCCAGCTTTCCGCGATCCGCTCGGCCCCCGGTCCGGCCTTCGAGACCGCGGCCTTGGCGCAGGGCCGCGACCCCTCGGGCACGATGCGGGTGCTGGCCTCTGTGCCGCTGCGCTTCGCGGCGGGCGAGACCGAGGCCACGGCCTCCCTGTCGCTCCCGGCGGAGCTGCGCGCGCGGATCACCCGGTTCGAGCTGCGCGGCCAACGCGCGGCGGGGGCGGTGACGCTGACCGATGACGGGCTGCGCCGCCGCGAGGTGGCGCTTATCGCGGGGCGCGAGGATCGCGAGGGGCTGGAGTTGCTCTCGCCGCTCCATTACCTAGAGCAGGCGCTGGAGCCGTCGGCCGACCTGCTGGCCGGCGCGTTACTCGATATTCTGCCCGCCAACCCGGACGTGATCGTTCTGGCCGATGTGGCGACCCTGTCCGAGGCTGAAAACGCCGAGCTCACCGAGTGGGTCGAGGACGGCGGGATGCTCCTGCGTTTTGCCGGCCCGCGCCTCGCGGCCAGCGAGATCAGCCGCAACGAGGAACACCCTCTGATGCCGGTTCGCCTGCGCGCCGGCGGGCGCAGCGTCGGCGGCGCGATGAGCTGGGGCGAGCCCAAGGCGCTGGCACCCTTCCCCGAGAACTCGCCCTTTCACGGGCTGTCGATTCCGCCGGATGTGCGCGTCTCGGCGCAGGTGATGGCGCAACCGGACCCCACGCTGGCCGACCGGGTGGTGGCGGCGTTGACCGATGGCACCCCGCTGGTCACGCGCAAGCCCGTGGGTCAGGGGCAGGTTGTGCTGTTCCATGTGACCGCCAATGCCGAGTGGTCCACCCTGCCGCTCTCGGGCTTGTTCGTCGAGATGCTGGAGCGGCTGGCCGTATCCTCAAGCGCCCGGGCGCCGGATGCGGGCGACCTGGAGGGCACGACCTGGACGCCTGTCCAGGTGATGACGGGCTTCGGTACGCTGGAAGATGCGGGCAACCTGCCAGGGGTCGAAGGACCCGACTTGGCCGAGGCCCCGATCGGACCCGACTTACGTCCCGGCCTCTATCGCGGCGGCGACCGGCGGCTGGCGCGCAACGTGTTGGGGCCCGAGACCGCGTTGACCCCGGCCGCATGGCCCGAGGCGGTGCCGGTCGAGGGGCTGAACCTGCGACCGGAATTGCCGCTGGGCGGCTGGCTCCTGGCGCTGGCCCTGGCGCTGCTGGTGGCCGATGTGGTGGCGGCTCTGGCCCTGTCCGGGCGGCTGATGCCGCGCGGTGGGCGCCGGGCAGGCACCGCGGCGGCTCTGCTCTTGGCGCTCGCCCTGGGCGCGCCGGAGGGCGCCGCCGCGCAGGAAGGCACGGCCACCGAGACCGCCGAGGCGATCGCTGCAACGAGCGAGATGGTTCTGGCCCATGTCGAGACCGGCAACGCCGAGTTGGACGAGATCGCCCATGCCGGGCTGCGCGGTTTGGGCGATGTGCTGTTCTTCCGCACCTCGGTCGAGCCGACCGAGCCGATGATGGTCGACCTTGAAACAGACGAGCTGGCCTTCTTCCCGCTGCTCTACTGGCCGATCACGCCGGATCAGCCGATCCCGTCGGATCTCGCCTATGCCAAGCTGAACGAATACCTGCGGGCGGGCGGCATGATCCTGTTCGACACGCGGGATGCCGACATCGCGCAATATGGCGCCTCCAGCCCCAACGGGCGGAAGTTGCAGCAACTGGCCGCGCCGCTCGACATCCCGCCGATCGAGCCCGTGCCGGGCGATCACGTGCTGACCCGCACCTTCTATCTGCTCCGGGATTTCCCGGGCCGCCACGCCGGCGGGGCGGTTTGGGTCGAGGCCGCGCCGCCCGATGCCGAACAGATCGAGGGGATGCCGTTCCGCAATCTCAACGATGGGGTCACGCCCGTGGTGATCGGGGGCAACGACTGGGCCGCGGCCTGGGCCACGGACGAGGGCGGCCGGCCGCTCCTGCCGGTCGGGCGCGGCTTTTCCGGGGAACGCCAGCGCGAACTGGCCTATCGTTTCGGGGTGAACCTGGTGATGCATGTGCTGACTGGCAACTACAAGTCCGACCAGGTCCATGTGCCCGCGCTGCTCGACAGGCTGGGCCAATGAGCGGGGCGGTGATCTTCGACCCGCTGCTGCCCTGGGCGGTGCTGGCGGCGTTGGCGGTTTTGGCGCTGGCCGGTGTGGCGCTGGCGCTGTGGCGCGGTCTGTCGGGATGGGCGTTGCGCGGGTTGGCGGCGCTGGTGCTGATGGGCGCGCTTTCCGGACCGGCCTGGCAGGTCGAGGACCGCGCGGCGCTCAGCGACATCGTGGTGATGGTCGAGGACCGCAGCGCGAGCCAGACGCTCTCGGACCGGCCCGCGCAGATGGACGCCGCGGCCGAAGCCATCGCCGCCGCAATCACCGCCCGCGAGAACACCGAGCTGCGCCGCGTGGTGGTGGGCGACGGGGCCGAGAACGGCGGCACGCAATTGATGACCGCCTTGACCGAGGCACTGGCCGAGGAGCCGCGGGCACGCATCGCCGGGATCATCGCGTTGTCGGACGGTCGGGTGCATGACATGGAACGCGCGCCATCGCTCCCCGCGCCGATGCACCTGCTCAAGACGGGGCGCGAAGGTGACTGGGACCGGCGGCTGGTCGTGTCGAACGCGCCTGCCTTCGCCATCATCGGCGAGCCGGTGACGTTGACCCTGCGGGTCGAGGACAACGGCGCGGCGCCACCGGGCGGCGGGCTGGCGCCGCTGGAAATCTCGGTCGACGGGGGCGAGCCCAGCCGCTACGAGGTGCCGATCGGACAGGATATCGAGCTGCCGCTGACGCTTCCGCATGGGGGGCGCAACGTGATCCAGTTCACGGTGCCTGAGGCCGAGGGCGAGTTGACCGACCGCAACAACACCGCGCTGATCCAGATGAACGGCGTGCGTGACAGGCTGCGCGTGCTCCTGGTCTCGGGCGAGCCGCACCCGGGCGGGCGGACCTGGCGCAACCTGTTGAAATCCGACAGTTCCGTGGACCTGGTGCATTTCACCATCCTGCGCCCGCCCGAGAAACAGGACGGGGTGCCGGTCAACGAATTGTCGCTGATCGCCTTTCCCACGCGCGAGCTGTTCCTCGAGAAGATCGACGATTTCGACCTGATCATCTTCGACCGCTACAAGCGGCGCGGCATCCTGCCGGCGATCTACCTCGACAACGTCTCGGACTATGTCGAGAAGGGCGGCGCGGTGCTGGTCGCCGCCGGGCCGGATTTCGCCGGGGCCGACAGCATCCATCGCTCCCCCTTGGGCCGGGTGCTGCCCGCCAGCCCCACCGCGCGGGTGATCGAGGACCGCTTCACCCCCGAGGTCAGCGACCTGGGACAGCGCCATCCGGTCACCGCCGACCTCGGCGCACCCGAGGACTGGGGGCCGTGGCTGCGCCAGATCGATGTCGAGCCCGAGAGCGGCGATCTGGTGATGACCGGGGTGGACGACCGTCCGCTCCTGATCCTCGACCGGGTGGGCGAGGGGCGCGTGGCGCTTCTGGCCTCGGATCATGCGTGGCTCTGGAGTCGGGGCTACGAGGGCGGTGGGCCGCAACTCGAGCTGTTGCGCCGGCTGGGTCACTGGATGATGAAGGAGCCGGAACTGGAGGAGGAGGCGCTCTGGGCAGAGCCCACCGGCCAGACCATGCGCATCATCCGCCGCACCCTCGACGAGGAGATCGGCCCCGTGACCGTCACGCCGCCCACGGGCGAAGCTGTGGAGCTGACGCTGGACGAGGTCGCACCGGGCCGGTTCGAGACGCTGTACCGTGGCGATGAGATCGGGCTTTACCGCCTGGAAGAAGGCGCGCACGAGGCCGTGATCGGGCTCGGTCCCGCGGCCCCGCGCGAATTCGAGCAGACCATCGCCACGGGCGAAGTGCTTGAGCCGGTCCTGGCCAGCCTGCGTGGCGGGCTCGTTGCGCTCGAAGACGGCATCCCCCGCATCCGCGAGGTGCGCGAGGGCCGGCCCGCCGCCGGCCGCGGCTGGATCGGGATCACGCCGCGTGGTGCCTATGAGACGCGCGATGTCACGCAGACACCTCTCCTGCCCGCCTGGCTGGTGCTGCTGATCGCCTCGGCGCTGATCGTCGGCGGCTGGCTGCGCGAGGGGAGGCGCTAGCTCAGAGCAGCCCGGCCACCGGCCTTATCTCGCCCGTGACCAGGTCGCGGCGGTTCAGGATCGGCGGGTTGAGGTGTTTCCGCGCCGCCGGGTGGTCGGGGTCGAGCACGCCCAGCCGCACCAGCAGCGCCGAGATCGCGCATTCGCTGGCCCGCGTGGCGCCGTCCGCGATTTTCAGCGCGATGCCCATCCGCTTTTCCGGCAGGATCGCCACGAACACCCCTTCGGCCCCCGTCTTGATGGTCGCGCGGCCTTCCATGGCGCGCATCAGCTCGGTGCAGGCACGCCCCTCGCCGGCCACCAGCTCGGGATGGGCAATCATCGCCTGCGTCAGTGCCACCGCCGCTGCGCTCTGCCGGTCGCTGCGCGCGGCGGCCGAGGCGAACCAGGCCATGGCCCGCGCCAGTCCCAGCAGCGTGGTCTGGAAATTCGGGGCCGAGCAGCCGTCGATACCGAACCCCGGGCTTTCCCTGCCTGTCACCTCCTCGAAGGCCGCGAGCGCGGCCTGCTGCACCGGGTGGTCCATGGCGACATAGTCCGGCCCCGCGCACATGTGCTGCGCGAGTGTCAGGAATCCGGCATGTTTTCCCGAGCAGTTGTTGTGCCATTGGCAGGGCGCCTCGTGCGCACGGATCAGGCGGTCGCGCTCGGGCCGGTCGGCGGGCTCCTGCGGGCCGCAGCGGAAATCGGCGTCGGCCAGGCCAAGCTGGTCCAGCCACGCGCGCACCCGGTCCACATGGATCGCCGCCCCGTTATGCGAGGCGCAGGCCAGCGCCAGTTGCTCGGGGGTCAACCCGTACTTGTCCGCCGCGCCCGAGGACAACAGGGGCAGTGCCTGGACCATCTTGCAGGAACTGCGCGGATAGATCAGCGCCAGCGGATCGCCCCAGCATTCGACGATCTCGCCGGTGTCGTCGCAGATCACGGCATGGCCGTGATGCAGGCTTTTCAACAGGGCGCCGCGCCAGATCTCGGCCATGGGAGAGGGGGTGGTCATGCGCAATCCTTCCTGCAGAACGCCGGGGAACCGGCAATTTCCCGCCAAACGGGCTTTCGTCCGAGGGGATAGTTACGGTAGTGTCCTTGCGTCGGTAAGCGACGGGGCTTAGGGCCGCAAGAAGGGCATGGAAACCGCCACAGGATGCGCGCCCCCGCCGCGGAATTGAGGTTAAGGACAGCTGGAGGCTGGACACATGGGATCGAAACTCGCCCGTCTGATCGCGGGCTTGAGCCTGGCGGCGCTGGCCGCCGCCGCATCCGCGCAAGAGGAAAGCACGAACCGGGTTGCGGCCAAGACCGATTGGTCCGTGTTCGTAGAGGACGACCCGACCGAATGCTGGAGCGTGTCGGCGCCCAAGGAGACCGTGAACACCCGCGATGGGCGCGTGGTGGCGGTACGCCGCGGGGACATCCTGCTGTTCGTGTTTTTCCGTCCCGGCGCCGATGTGCAGGGGCAGGTGACCTTTACCGGCGGCTATCCTTTCGCCAACGGTTCGACCGTGAACCTGAATATCGGCGGCACCGAGTTCGAGCTGTTCACCGAGGGCGAGTGGGCCTGGCCCGCAACGCCCGCGGACGATGCCAAGATCATCACCGCGATGAAGCGCGGCACGGATGCGATCCTGACCGCCCGCTCCTCGCGCGGGACCACCACCAAGGACACCTTCTCGCTGCTGGGGTTTACCGCCGCCTTCGAGGATGCGGAAAGCCGTTGTGCCCAATAGGCCCGCGCGAAACCGATTGACCGCTCTCCGCCTCCGGGCCATGCTCCCCGCAAAGCCGAGGGGTGCGTCATGGGGTTTGCCGAAGCGGTCCGCAGCGGGCTGAGAAACTACGTCACGTTTTCCGGGCGTGCCCGCCGGTCAGAATATTGGTGGTTCGCGCTCTTCGTCTTTCTGGGCGTTCTCGTCTTCTCGCTTCTGGACGCGATGATATTCGGCGTCGATCCGGTCACGGACGAGGCCCCGGTCATTCTCTCCGCCCTGTTCCAGTTGGCCACGCTTCTGCCGTTTCTCGCCGTCGGGTGGCGCCGGATGCATGACGCGGGCTATCCGGGCTGGTATCTTCTGCTGCCCATGGCGCTGTCGCTGCTGAGTGTCTTTCTCATCCTGACCGGCGTATTCACGGTCGCCATGTTCGAAGGCACGGTTGAGGACCCCGGCGCGCTGACCGGGCCGGCCGCGTCGCTCGGCCAGGTCTGGATGCTGGTGATCTCGGTTTTGCAGATCGTGTTGTTCTTCCTCATCATATGGTGGCTCACGCGCCCGTCCGAGCCGGGACCGAACGCCTACGGCCCGCCGGTGCAGTAGACCGGAATCCTTTTGAATTCGGCGCGCGATCCTATATAGGGGCGTATTCCAGACCACAGGACCGATCCGATGCCCGCCGACGCCCCTATCACGCAGGACGTGATGACCCTTCCCCGCAAGACGCCCGAGGATGGCCGGATCAACCTGGTCGGCCTGACCCGCGACTGGATGCGCGATCTTCTGATCGATCACGGCACGCCCGAGAAACAGGCGAAGATGCGCGTGGGCCAGATCTGGCAATGGATCTATCAATGGGGCGTGCGCGACTTCGCGGCGATGACCAACCTTGCGAAGGCCTATCGCGCCCAGCTCGCCGAAAACTTCACCATCGAGATCCCCGAGATGGTCTCGAAACAGGTCAGCCAGGACGGCACCCGCAAATACCTGGTCCGCATCGCCGGCGGGCACGAGGTCGAGGTGGTCTATATCCCCGAGGAGGACCGCGGCACGCTCTGCGTCTCGTCGCAGGTGGGCTGCACTCTCACCTGCTCCTTCTGCCACACCGGCACGCAAAGGCTGGTGCGCAACCTGACCGCGGGCGAAATCGTGGGTCAGGTGATGATGGCCCGCGACGATCTGGGCGAATGGCCGACCCCCGGCGCGCCCAAGGACGAGACGCGGCTGCTGTCCAACATCGTGCTGATGGGCATGGGCGAGC
>DOIS01000351.1:0-193 GCA_003511785.1 Paracoccaceae bacterium | reverse complement strand
GGGCATGGGCGAGCCGCTCTACAATTTCGAGAACGTGCGCGACGCGATGAAGATCGCGATGGACGCCGAGGGAATCCAGCTTTCGCGCCGGCGCATCACGCTCTCGACCTCGGGCGTGGTGCCCGAGATCGCGCGTACGGCCGAGGAAATCGGCTGCCAACTGGCAGTGTCTTTCCACGCCACCACGGACGAG
>DOIS01000353.1 GCA_003511785.1 Paracoccaceae bacterium | reverse complement strand
CAGATCGACGAAAAGCGCCTTGTAGGGGGTCGAGATGTCGGCCAGCGAGGAAACGATCTGGGTCATGGTCGGGCTCCGAACGGGTGAACACATGGCCCGTCTTATCGCCCAGCCGCGGCCCCGGGGCCATGGCCAATTTTACCCCCCCACCGCCCGCGCGGCCAGCGACATGCCCGGCGCACCGGCCACGCCGATGGGGTATTTGCAAACCCGAAAGAAGCAGGACACGAGCGCGCTCGGGACGCGCCGCGCCGCTGTCGGGCCGCAGGCAGCCCACACCGCCACCCTCGCGCGCCCCTCAAACAAGGCGCCGCGTCCCTGGCTTCTTCTCTTGAAAAAATACCTCCCCCCGGAGGGTCGGCTTGCCGCAGGCACGCCGAATGCAGCCCGAGCCGCACCCGCTTCAGATCGCTCCCATGGCCAGCCCTGCGCCAAGAGCGGCGCCCAGCTCGCGGCAGCGCGCGAGGTCCTCGTCGGGAATGGTCTTCTCGGCCAGGATCGCCTCGGGGCTCTGGGCATGGGTGCAGACGATCAGCGCCTCCTGCACGGGTTTCAGCCGCCAGCCCTGGGCGATCCGTGCCAGTTGCCGCGCGGCCCCCTCGCCGTCCGAACCGGCGCAGATCATCTGCGCATAGGGCCGCCCGTTCAGACGGCCCAGCACCGGGTAATAGCAGCGGTCGAAGAACTCCTTCATGGCGCCGGACAGCGCGGCGAGGTTCTCGGGCGCGCAGAAGAGGTAGCCCTGCGCGTTCAGCAGCTCCTCCGGTCCGGCCTCCTCGGCGCGCAGCAGGCTGGTCTCCACCTCGGCGCGCGCGGCCTGCGCGGCGGCCTCGGCCATCTGCCGCGAGCCGCCGGTGCGCGAGTGACAGATGACGAGCAGCCCGGCCATGACGCGACAATACCCGGCCCGCGCGCAAAGAAAAAGGCGCCCCGAAAGGCGCCTTCGTCAACCGGATCGGCCCCGGCTCAGACCTTGAGGTTGGGGATGATCTGCTTCTTGCGGCTGACCACGCCGGGCAGCACCACCTGGTCGCCCTCGGGCTTGGCGTCAAAGCTCCTCTCGGCCACGCCGCGCACCAGGTCGTTGGGGACCAGCAGGGTCGCCTCTTCGTTGAGGATGTCCACCACGAAGAGCAGCACCTGGTCCACGCCGTCCTCTTCCGCGACGCTCTTCATGCTCTCCATCAGCGACGCCTTGCGCGACAACACCGTCTCGGGCGCGGTGGTTTCGAGCACCGAGACGCGGAACTTGGTGCCGTCGACGGCGTATTCCTTGCTGTCCATGCGCAGCAGCTCGGCATCCGAGAAGGCCGACACGTCGGATTTCGCCGCGAACATCTCGGCGGCGAAGGAGGGGATGTCCACGCCCAGCGAGGCCGCCAGGTTCTCGGCCACCGCCTTGTCATGCGGCGTCGTGGTGGGCGAGCGGAACTCCAGCGTGTCGCTGAGGATGCAGGTCAGCATCGCGCCGCGGATCGGCTCGGGCAGGTCCACCTCGCCCATCAGGTCGTACATGATCGTGGCGGTGCAGGCCACGGGACGGATGGTGATGTCGATCGGTCTCTTGGTTTCCAGCCCGCCGGTCAGCTTGTGGTGATCGATGATCGCCTGCACGTCGGCGTTGTTGATGTTCGCGGGCAGCTCGGCGGGGTTGTTGGTGTCCACCACGACGCAGGCCGCGCCGTCCTCGACATTGTCGATGATCCGCGGCTTGTCCAGCTTCCAGCGGTCGAGCATCCAGTTGGCCTCGGTATTGGGCTCGCCCAGCAGCACCGGCTCGGCCGCGGTGCCGCAGCGCTCGCTCAGATACCAGGCCCAGATGATCGGCGAGCCGGTGGAATCGGTGTCGGGGGATTTATGGCCAAAAACCTGTGTCGTCATGCTGTTTCCCGTCTGAATCGGAGTGGATTTGCCGCGCGTATAGCTTCCGTCGCGTCGAATGTCATCGGCTGGGCTGGATTGTCGCGTCCGGCGGCTTTCGTGCCCGGGTCAGGCGACCGCGCCCTCGCCATCGCTTGCGGCGGCGTCGAGATGGGCCAGAACCTTGCGCATCATCATCTCGCCATACTCGGGATTTGCGTGGTGCGGATCGCGCGTGCCCTGGTCCGTCAGGGTCGCGTGAAACTGCGGGGACAGGAAGCCCGCCGCGTCGCGGGTGCCCTCCGGCGGCGCGACGAAGGCGATCTTCTGTGCCGCCAGGAACCCGGTGAACGCAGCCCGGGCGCGGGCCTCGAGCCAGGCCGCGACCTCCGCACGGATCTCGGCCGCGCGGCCACCGCTGGCCGGACGCACCGGCGGGCAGGAGACGACGAAAACCGCCAGGCCCGCCTGTTTCATGCGCGCCAGAAGGTCGCGCACATGCCGCTGGTCGGTCTCGATGATCGCGTCCACCGTGGTTTCGGGCACCGGGCGCTTGCCCGGCGCGCAGATCGCCGCGGGCTCGGCATCGATCCAGAACGGGTCACGGCACAGCCGCGCATTATGCGTCCCCATGCACACCCCCCAGCGCGCTTCGGGGTCGAGGTGATCGCGGCCGGTGAACCGGCGCAGGTTGCGGGCGCAGGTCTCGTCCGCGACCCCGCCCCGCCCCGCCTCGAGCCGGCTGAACGGCACCATCTCGACCGTGCCCGGGCCCAGCGGGAACAGTGTCAGATCGTGACCCTGCGCCCCGATCCGGCGCAGCCCCTTGTTCAGCGCACCCATGTGCGAGTTTCCGAAAATCCAGGTCTTCATCGGTCGGGCCGCGCACCTGTGTCGGCGTTGCCGAATTCCGCCAGGATCGCCTCCTCGCAGATCAGGTCGTCCTCGGCCGGGCGCGGCGCGGCCGGGCCGCTCGGGGTCTGCTGCGC
>DOIS01000174.1 GCA_003511785.1 Paracoccaceae bacterium | reverse complement strand
GCGTAGGGTGGGTTTGCAACCCACCGCCTCAAGCCCGCTGCATCGCCTCAAGCCCGCCGCATCGCCTCGAGCCGCGGCGCGAATTCCTCCAGCACCCGGGCATAGACCTCGCGCTTGAAGGGCACGATATGCTCGACGAGGTGTTCGGGCGTGAGCCAGCGCCAGCGGGTAAACTCGGGATGTTCGGTCTCGATGTTCACCTGGTCGTCGGTGCCGAGAAACCGCATCAGGAACCATTTCTGCTCCTGCCCGCGAAACCGGCCCTTCCAGATCTGCGGCACGATGTCATGGGGCAGGTCATAGGGCAGCCAGGTCCGGGTCTCGGCCTCGATCTCGACCAGGTGGGCGGGCACGCCGGTCTCTTCCCACAGCTCGCGCAGGGCCGCGTCGCGGGCGTCCTCGCCCCGGTCCACGCCGCCCTGGGGCATCTGCCAAGCCTCCTCGAAGCGGTCGTTGCGTTGGCCCACGAAGACATGGCCCGCGCCGTTGACCAGCATCACACCCACGCAGGGACGATAGGGCAGGGCTGCGATCTCGTCGGGGGTCATGGCGGCTCCTTCTTGGTTGCGCGCCCTTCCTAGCGCCCCGCCGGACTGCCGGAAAGGCGGTTTCTGCCGTGGCGTCAGGACACGGCCCTGACGCGGCGTTGCGGATGACAAGGCGGGGCGGTGGCGATCACTGTGACGCAACGCCAAGGGAGACCTACGCCATGACCGACTATCCGCACCTGCTCTCGCCGCTCGACCTGGGCTTCACCACGCTGAAGAACCGCGTGCTGATGGGGTCCATGCATACCGGGCTGGAGGAAACCCGCGACTGGAACCGGGTGGTCGAGTTCTACGCCGCCCGCGCACGCGGCGGCGTGGCGCTGATGGTCACCGGCGGGATCGGGCCGAACCTCAAGGGTTCGGTGCTGCCGGGGGCTGCGATGATGACCACCGAGGAGGACGTGGCGAACCATTCGGTGGTGACCGAACGCGTGCACGCGGCGGGCGGCGGGCGGCAAGATCGCCATGCAGACCCTCCATGCCGGGCGCTATTCCTACGGGCCGAAATGCGTGGCGCCATCGCCGGTCAAGTCCCCGATCTCACCCTTCCCGCCCAACGAGCTGGACGAGGAGGGAATCGAGAAGCAGATTTCCGACATCGTCAACGCGGCCCGGCTGGCGCAGCAGGCGGGCTATGACGGGGTCGAGATCACGGGCTCGGAGGGCTATTTCCTCAACCAGTTCCTGGTCACCCACACCAACAAGCGCGAGGACCGCTGGGGCGGCTCCTACGAGAACCGGATGCGCCTGCCGTTGGAAGTGGTGCGCCGCACCCGCGAGGCGGTGGGGCCGGAGTTCATCATCATCTATCGCCTGTCGATGATCGACCTGGTGCCCGATGGGTCCACCTTCGACGAGGTGGTGGAACTGGCCCAGCGCGTGGAACAGGCGGGGGCGACGATCATCAACACCGGCATCGGCTGGCACGAGGCGCGGGTTGCCCACCATCGCCACCAGCGTGCCGCGCGCGGCCTTCGCCTGGGTGACGCAGAAGCTGATGGGCAAGGTGGGCATCCCGGTCATCACCTCGAACCGGATCAACACGCCCGAGGTGGCCGAGAAGGTGCTGGCCGAGGGCTGCGCCGACATGGTCTCGATGGCGAGGCCAATGCTGGCCGACGCCGATTTCGTTGCCAAGGCGGCGGAGGGCCGGGCCGACACCATCGCGCCCTGCATCGCCTGCAACCAGGCCTGCCTGGATCATACCTTCAGCGGCAAGCTGACCTCCTGCCTGGTCAACCCGCGCGCCTGCCACGAGACCGAGCTGGTGATCGAGCCCGCCGACGCGCCCAGGCGGGTGGCGGTCGTGGGCGCCGGGCCGGCGGGCCTGTCGGCGGCGCTCACCGCGGCGCAGCGCGGGCATGAGGTGACGCTGTTCGACCGCGACCGCGAGATCGGCGGACAGCTCAACATGGCCAAGCAGGTGCCGGGCAAGGAGGAGTTCTGGGGCCTCGTGGATTGGTATCGCACGATGGTGGCCGAGGCGGGCATCACCCTGCGGTTGGGGCATGAGGCCTCGCCGGACGACCTCGCGGGCTTCGACGACGTGGTGATCGCCACCGGCGTGCTGCCGCGCGACCCCTCGATCCCCGGCCAGGACGGGCCGAACGTGGTCGATTACATCGACGTGCTGCGCGGCAAGGCGAAGGTGGGCAAGCGCGTGGCGGTGATCGGCGCGGGCGGGATCGGCTTCGACGTGTCGGAATTCCTGGTCCACGAGGGCGAGAGCCCGACCGAGAGCCTGCCCGCCTGGATGACCGAATGGGGCGTCACCGACCCGGCCGAGCATCGCAGCGGGCTGGCCCCCGAGGGCCCGCAGCCGCACGCGCCCGCCCGGCAGGTCACGCTCTTGCAGCGCAAGTCGGAGCGGCTGGGCAAGCGGCTCGGCAAGACCACCGGCTGGATTCACCGCGCGGCGCTGAAGATGAAGAATGTCGAGATGATCGGCGGGGTGAACTACGAGGGCATCGATGCGGACGGGCTGCATGTCAGCTTCGGCGAAGCGCGCGAGCGGCCCACGGTGATCGAAGCCGACACGGTCGTGCTCTGTGCGGGCCAGGTCAGCGAGCGCAGCCTGGCCGATGCGCTGGAGGCACGGGGCGTGGCCTGCCACGTGATCGGCGGCGCGGACGTGGCGGCAGAATTGGACGCCAAGCGCGCCATCGACCAGGGCACACGGCTGGCCGCCACGCTCTGACGGCGCGCGCGTCTGACCCGTTCCGGCGGCCCGCGCTAGCCTGCGGGCCGAACCCGATTCCGACGTCCCTTCGCGAGACCCCATGCCCGCCCGCGCCGCCCTCCTGCGACCCGCCGCCGCCTATGCCTTCGCGGTGTTTTCAGCCGGGTTCGCCCTGGGCACCCTGCGGGTCCTGGTGCTGGCGCCGCGCCTGGGCGTGAAGTGGTCCGGCAAAACTG
>DOIS01000173.1 GCA_003511785.1 Paracoccaceae bacterium | reverse complement strand
CATGTCGGTGTCGATATTGATCATCGGCATCGGCGCCGCGATGCCCGTCAGTTTTTCGAACTTTTCCATTTTGGTCTCCGGTGGGGCGGGCCAAGGGCCGCGCCCCCTTGAAAAATGTCAGGCGGTCAGCTTGTTGACCGCCCGTTTCGCGAACAGGCCCATGAAGATCAGCCCGACGCCGTCGAACAGCATCTCGATCCCCAGAAGCAGGCCCAGAAGGTTGAACAGGGTGGCGGGCTCGGCACTCGCGTTGGTCCAGATCACCCAGGCCAGCACCAGCGACAGCGCGCCCGAGATCAGCATGGGCCAGAAGAAGGCTGTGCCCGACATGCGAAAGGACATGAAAATGCGAACCACCCCGCCCACGATCAGCAGGATCAGAACGGCCATGGCCAGCGAGATCACCCCCTGAAGCGGGTGCGCCAACAACGACCAGCCCAGCAGCACCATCACCGCGCCCATGAGCCAGGCAAAGATCTTGCTGCCCAGCCCCTCTACGGAGAAACCGCCGACAATGTTCAGACCGCCGGCGATCAGCAGCATGGCTCCGGCCATCACCGCCACGGCGACCGAGGCCACCGCCGTATTGGCCAGCACCACGACCCCGAGGACGACAGTCAACGCGCCCATCAGGATCCACTTGGTCGAATCTTGCATTTCCGTAATCCCTGAATGAATTGATATGGCTCGAGGCTACATCAACTCCCGCACGTCTGTCAGCTTTCCCGTTACCGCTGCCGCCGCCGCCATTGCGGGGCCCAGCAGGTGGGTCCGACCGCCCCTTCCCTGACGCCCCTCGAAATTGCGGTTCGAGGTGGCCGCGCAGCGTTCGCCCGGAGCCAGTTGGTCGGGGTTCATCGCCAGGCACATGGAACAGCCCGCAAGGCGCCATTCGAACCCGGCCTCGGTGAAGATCTCGGCCAGCCCCTCTTCCTCGGCCTGCGCACGGACAAGGCCCGAGCCGGGCACCACCATGGCGCGCTTGACCTTGATCTTGCGGCCTTTGAGAATCTCGGCGGCCGCGCGCAGATCCTCGATCCGCCCGTTCGTGCAGGAGCCGATGAACACCGTGTCGATCTCGACCTCGCTCAGCGGCGTGCCCGGCGTCAGGCCCATGTAGTCGAGCGACCGCTTGGCCGCACCCACCTTGCCGCCCTGGAAATCCTCCGGCGCGGGTACTTTGGCGGTGATCGGCAGCACGTCCTCGGGCGAGGTGCCCCAGGTCACGACCGGCGCGATCTCCTCGCCCTTCAGCGTAACCACCTTGTCCCAATGGGCATCGTCATCGGAATAGAGCGTTTGCCACCAGGCAAGAGCGGCCTCCCATTGCGCGCCCTTCGGTGCGTGCGGGCGGCCCTTCACATAGTCGAACGTCTTCTCGTCCGGCGCAATCAGCCCGGCCCGCGCACCGCCTTCGATCGCCATGTTGCAGACGGTCATGCGGCCTTCCATCGACAGATCGCGGATCGCCTCGCCGCAATATTCGATGACATAGCCGGTGCCGCCGGCGGTGCCGATCTCGCCGATCACGGCCAGGGTGATGTCCTTGGCGGTCACACCCGGGGCGAGCTTGCCGGTGATCTCGACCTTCATGTTCTTCGACTTGGTCTGGATCAGCGTCTGCGTGGCCAGCACATGCTCGACCTCCGAGGTGCCGATGCCATGTGCCAGCGCGCCGAACGCGCCATGGGTCGCGGTGTGGCTGTCTCCGCAGACCACCGTCATGCCCGGCAGGGTCCAGCCCTGTTCGGGGCCGACGATATGCACGATGCCCTGGCGCACGTCGTTGACGGGATAGTAATGCAGGCCGAACTCGGCGGCGTTCTTGTCCAACGCCTCCACCTGGATGCGGCTTTCCTCGTTCTCGATCCCGTTCACGCGGTCGGGCGTGGTGGGCACGTTGTGATCGGGCACGGCGATGGTCTTTTCGGGCGCGCGCACGCCGCGCCCGGCCATGCGCAGGCCCTCGAAGGCCTGCGGGCTGGTGACTTCATGCACCAGGTGGCGGTCGATATACAGAAGGCAGGTGCCATCGTCGGCCTCGTGGGCGACATGGGCCTCCCAGATCTTGTCATAGAGCGTCTTGGGGGACATGGGTCCTCTCCGGTCTGGATTGTCAGGATGGTCTGGAACGGGGGCGGACCGGCTTATAGCCGCGCCAGCACCGTGCGTGCCGCACCGAAGAACCGCTCGCGCAGGCGGGCGCGGTCCTGAAGATCGACGGTGGGAAACAACAAGAAGGCCATGCCGCCCAGATACAGGCCCCGCCCCGCGCGATCAAGGCTGGATGGACGCCTTGATCGCCAACAAGGCGGCGGTCTAAGCTCCGTTACCCGTCCCGGAGGTGCGGAACAGGATGCAACATCAGGCGGCGGATGCGGATGTCACGGCGCCAGAGGCGGGCGCGAACGGCCGGTCGGTGCTCGAAACGACCCTGCCGATGACCCCGCAGGAGGCCGCGGACTCGCTCTGGGCCTGGCTGGGCGACCTCTGGCAGGTGGCTGTGACGCCCGGATGGCGGCAGTACCAGCTGGTCATCCTGCTGGGGCTCGTGGCCCTGTCCTACCTGCTGCGTCTGCTGACCGAGGGCCGGATCGACGCCTGGATGCGGCGGCGCGAGGGCTGGCCGAAATGGCGCCTGCGGATGCTCGTCATGCTGCGCCAGCGGCTGGCCCTGCTGTATTTCGTCATCCTCTCCTGGTCGGTCTATGCGGTGATGCAGCAGGCGACCTGGCCCTCGCGCAGCCACATCATCGGCATTGCCGCGACGATGGCTCTGGCCTGGCTGGTGATCGCGCTGGGCAGCTGGCTGATCAGCAACCGCACGCTGCGGCACCTGTTCCGCTGGGCGCTGTGGATCTATGCGACTCTCGTTGCCCTCGGGCTGATCGACCAGGTGCTGGTCTTTCTCGAACAGGTGGCGATCAGCATCGGTGCGGTGCGCCTGTCGTTGCTGGGCGTGCTCAAGGCGGCGTTGCTGATCGGGGCGCTGCTGGTCGCGGCCCGGCTCTTCACCCGCGCCGCCGCCGGGCGGCTGAGGCGCAACGAGGACATTTCCCCCTCGATGCAGGTTCTGGGCATCAAGGCATTGCAGGTGCTCGTCTATGGCGCGGTGTTCCTGGCGGCGGTGCAGATGCTGGGCTTCGACCTGACCGGGCTGGCCCTGCTGTCGGGCGCGATCGGCGTCGGCATCGGGTTCGGCTTGCAGAAGGTGGTGTCGAACCTGGTCTCGGGGGTCATCATCCTGCTGGATCGCTCGATCAAGCCCGGCGACGTGATCTCCATCGGCGACACGTTCGGCTGGATCGACGCGCTGGGCGCGCGCTATGCCTCGGTGACGACCCGGGACGGGCGGGCCTATCTCATCCCCAACGAGGATTTGATTACCAACCAGGTGCTCAACTGGACCCATTCGGACGAGTTCGTGCGCCTCGACCTGGCCTTCGGCACCTCGTATCGCGACGATCCGCACAAGGTGCGCAGGGTGGCCTGCGAGGCGGCGGCGGGCGTCCGGCGTGTGCTCAGCGGCACCCACCCGCCGGTCTGCCATATCGTCGGTTTCGGAGACAGCAGTGTGGACTACTTGTTGCGGGTGTGGATTCAGGATCCGACGCGCGGGCTGACCAACGTCAAGGGCGACGTGTTCCTCGCGCTGTGGGACGCGTTCCACGCAGAGGGCATCACCATCCCCTTCCCCCGGCGCGAGGTGCGGGTGCTCAACGACGCCCTGCCGGTGGAGATGCGCGATGACGCCGCGCCGCAGGCCGAATGACGCGCAGCTTCCGGCGCTTCATTGAAAAGTGGCGATGCGCTTGCTACCTTTGAACCATCCCCGGCGTCGGGGGCATGCGGCGCGCAGAAAGGAGGACGACAAACTGTCATTCCAACCCCAGGCGGCAATGGCCGCTGAAAACCGGGCCGGCGCCAACGCTGCCCAGAAAGAGCCGGACAGCGAAACGCTGCTCGCCGCCATTCTCACATCGCTTGCCGACGACAAGGCCGAGGACATCGTGCAGATTGACCTGCGCGGCAAGACTGCCATGGCCGATTACATGGTGATCGCCTCCGGCCGGTCCACCCGGCAGGTCGCGTCCATGTCGGACAAGCTGGTCGAGCGGCTCAAACAGTCCTACGGACGCCTCGCCCGGGTCGAGGGCAAGGAGACCGGCGATTGGGTGCTGATCGACACGGGCGATGTGATCGTCCACGTGTTCCGCCCCGAAGTGCGCGAGTTCTACCAGCTCGAGAAGATGTGGCAGCCGGTGGCCCAGGGCGACTGAGCCACAGGGCAACGGGCCGCCCGGCGCGGGCGGCTTCAGGGAGTTTCCGACCATGCGCGTGCATATCTGCGCGGTCGGCCGTCTGCGGCGCGGCCCGGAAAAGACCCTGACCGACGACTACCTCGAACGATTCGCCCGGTCCGGGCGCGGGCTGGGGCTCGGCCCGGCGCATGTAAGCGAGGTCGAGGACCGCAAGGGCGGCGGCATGGCCGCCGAGGCCGCGCTGCTGCGGCGCGCAATTCCCGGGGGCGCGGTGCTCTGCACCCTGGACGAGCGCGGCAAGCGCCTCACCTCTCCGCAATTCGCCGATGCCCTGGCCGCGTGGCGCGATGCCGGGCATCGGGACCTGGCGCTGCTGATCGGCGGCGCGGACGGGCTCGAACCGTCCCTGCGCGCCGAGGCCAGCTTGAGCCTCTCCTTCGGCGCGATGGTCTGGCCGCACATGCTGGTGCGCGCAATGTTGGCCGAACAGCTCTACCGCGCCGCCACGATCCTCGCGGGCTCCCCCTATCACAGGGATTGAGCGGGGCGGCCGGGCAGGGCGGCTTTGCCCTCCGCGACGCTAAACCTTGCCTTGCGCCGAAATTGGTAATATTACTTTACCAGACTGGAGGAGGCCCCATGGAAATGCCCGTCCCCAACCCGGCGGCCCTGGCCCGCAAGGCGCGCCTGGTCGAGCGTCTGCGCGCTGTTCTGCCGGCAGATGCGATCATCCACGACCCCGCCGAGACGCGCGTCTACGAATGCGACGCGCTGACCGCCTACAAATGCCCGCCCATGCTGGCGCTGCTGCCCGCCTCGACGCAGGAGGTCTCGGACGCGCTGCGCATCTGCCATGAGGAGGGCGTGCCGGTGGTGCCGCGCGGCGCGGGCACGTCGCTGGCGGGCGGCGCGCTGCCCACCGCCGATTGCGTGATCCTGGGCGTGGCGCGCATGACCGAGGTGCTGGAGACCGATTTTGCCGACCGCATCATCCGGGTGCAGTCCGGGCGCACCAACCTGAGCGTCACCAATGCGGTCGAGGAAGAGGGGTTCTTCTATGCCCCCGACCCGTCCTCGCAACTGGCCTGCGCCATCGCGGGCAATATCGCGATGAACTCCGGGGGCGCGCATTGCCTGAAGTACGGGGTGACGACCAACAACCTGCTGGGCGTGACCATGGTGCTGATGGACGGCACCGTGGTCGAGATCGGCGGCGCGCATCTGGATGCGGGCGGGCTGGACCTGCTGGGCGTGATCTGCGGCTCGGAAGGGCAGTTGGGTGTCGTGACCGAGGCCACGCTGCGCATCCTGCGACAGCCCGAAGGCGCGCGCCCGGTGCTGATGGGCTATGACAGCCTCGAGGTCGCGGGCGAGGTGGTCAGCGACATCATCAAGGCGGGCGTCCTGCCCGTGGCGATCGAGTTCATGGACCGCCCCTGCATCCGCGCCTGCGAGGCCTTCGCCGGGGCGGGTTATCCCGATTGCGAGGCGCTGCTGATCGTCGAGGTCGAGGGCAGCCCGGCCGAGATCGACGCGCAATTGGCCGTGATCCTCGAGATCGCGCGCCGCCACGACCCGGTCGAGCTGCGCGAGGCGGCCGATGCCGACGAGGCCGGGCGCATCTGGCTGGGGCGCAAGTCGGCCTTCGGCGCGATGGGGCAGATCAACGACTATATCTGTCTCGACGGCACCATCCCGGTTTCCAGCCTGCCACGGGTGCTGCGCGGCATCGGCGATCTGTCGGCGCAATACGGGCTAGACGTGGCCAACGTGTTCCATGCGGGCGACGGCAACATGCACCCGCTGATCCTGTTCGACGCCAACGCGCCCGGCGACCTGGACACAGCCGAGGCGCTCGGGGCCGAGATCCTCAAGCTTTGCGTCGAGGTTGGCGGCTGCCTCACCGGCGAACATGGGGTGGGGATCGAGAAGCGCGACCTGATGCTGCATCAATACGCCCCCGCCGATCTCGAGGCGCAGATGGCGGTGAAGGACGTGTTCGACCCGGCCTGGCTCCTGAACCCCGCCAAGGTGTTCCCGCTGGAATTGAGCGAGGCGCGGCGCGGCATGGCGGTGGCGGCGGAGTAGGGGGCTCTGCCCCCCGGCCTGCGGCCTCCCCCCAAAGTATTTTCAGCAAGAGGAAGACCATGACAGCGCAGAGCGAGGCCGAGCTGGCCGAGATGGTGGCGGGCGCCGAGGGGCCGTTCTGCATTCGCGGCGGCGGCACGCGCGGGGGGCGGGTGCCCGGCACGCCGTTGGAGACCGGCGGTCTGCGCGGCGTCGAACTCTACGAGCCGGGCGCGCTGACGCTGGTGGTGCGCGCGGGCACGCCGCTGGCCGAGGTCGAGGCGGTGTTGGCCAGGGAAAACCAGCGCCTGCCCTTCGAGCCGATGGACCATCGCGGGCTGCTGGGCACGGGCGGAGAGCCGACCATCGGCGGCGTGGTCGCGGGTAATATCAGCGGACCGCGCCGCATCCAGGTGGGGGCGGCGCGCGATTTCCTGCTGGGCGTGCGCTTCGTCGACGGGCGGGGCCAGGTGATCCGCAATGGCGGGCGGGTGATGAAGAACGTCACCGGCTATGACCTGGTCAAGCTCATGGCGGGCAGCTGGGGTACGCTGGGCGTGCTGACCGAGGTGGCGCTCAAGGTGCTGCCGCGCCACGAGACCGAGGCGACGCTGCGGATCACTGGGCTGGACGACGCCCGCGCGGTGGCGGCGCTGTCGGCGGCGCTGGGCTCGCCTTTCGAGGTGAGCGGGGCGGCGCATTTGCCCGGCGGGGAGGTGCCCGTGACGCTGATTCGCCTCGAGGGCTTCGCCGATCAGGTGGCCTACCGCACGGGGCGGCTCACGGAAACGCTGGCCGGCTTTGGCGAGATCGCCGTGGAAGACGATCCCGACCGCAGCCGTGCGCTCTGGCAGGGGGTGCGCGACGTGGCGCCGTTCCACGGCCGGCCGGGCGATGTCTGGCGCCTGTCGGTGCGGCCCTCGCAGGCACCCGGTCTCGCCGCGCGGCTGGGGGCCGAGGGGCTGCTCTACGATTGGGGCGGCGGGCTGATCTGGGCGCGGGTCGCCGAGGGCACCGACCTGCGCGCCCGCGCCGGCGCTTTCGACGGGCACGCCACGCTGGTGCGCGCCGGTGAGGAGACCCGCGCGCGTCTGGGCGTGTTCCAGCCGGAGCCCGCGCCGCTCGCGGCGCTGTCGGTCGGGCTGCGGGCGAAATTCGACCCGCGCGGCCTGTTCAATCCCGGCCTGATGCCGGCCCCGCAGGAGGCACCGGCCTGATGCAGACGACGTTTTCTCCCGAGCAGTTGCAGGACCCCGCCATCCAACGGTCCAACGAGATCCTGCGCGCCTGCGTGCATTGCGGGTTCTGCACCGCGACCTGTCCCACCTACCAGGTGCTGGGCGACGAGTTGGACAGCCCGCGCGGGCGCATCTACCTGATCAAGGACATGCTTGAGAACGACCGCGACCCCGACCCGCTTACCGTGACGCATATCGACCGCTGCCTGTCCTGCCTGGCCTGCATGACCACCTGTCCCTCCGGCGTGAATTACATGCATCTCGTGGACCACGCGCGCGAGTATATCGAGCAACGCTACCGACGCCCCTGGCACGACCGCGCCCTGCGCTGGATTCTCGCCCGCATCCTGCCCTATCCCACGCGGTTCCGGCTGGCGCTCCTGGGTGCCAAGATCGGTCGCCCGTTCCGCCGCCTGATCCCCGATGCAAGGCTGCGCGCCATGCTGGATATGGCGCCGAAGCACATCCCGCCCGTCAGCCGCAACGACGACCCGCAAAGCTTCGCGCCCCAAGGCCCGCGCCGCAAGCGGGTGGCGCTGATGACCGGCTGCGCGCAGAAGGCGCTGAACACCGACATCAACGACGCCACCATCCGCCTGCTGACCCGCCTGGGCTGCGAGGTGGTGGTGGCCCGCGGCGCGGGCTGCTGCGGGGCGCTCACTCACCACATGGGCAAGACCGGCGAGAGCCACGCCACGGCCGCGAAGAACATCCGGGCCTGGGCCGACGAGATGGACGGCGCGGGGCTCGACGCCATCGTCATCAACACCTCTGGCTGCGGCACCATGGTCAAGGATTACGGCCACATGTTCCGAAACGAGGCGCTGGCCGGGGACGCGGCACGCGTGTCCGAAATCGCCTGCGATGTCTCGGAACTCCTGGTCGAGTTGCTGCCCGAGGGCGACCCGGCCTTCACCCGCAACACCGCGAAGAGCGAGATCGCCGGCATCGACGCGCCCGCCATTCCGCCCGAAGGGCAGGGGCCGGTGGTGGCCTATCACGCCGCCTGCTCGCTGCAACATGGCCAGAAGATCAAGAGCGCGCCCAAGGACCTGCTGAAACGCGCGGGCTTTCGCGTGGTCGAGCCCGCCGACAGCCATCTGTGCTGCGGCTCGGCCGGGACCTACAACCTGATGCAGCCCGAGATCTCGGCCAAGCTGAAGGACCGCAAGATCCGCACGCTCGAGGCCAAGGCCCCCGAGATCATCGCCGCGGGCAATATCGGTTGCATGATGCAGATCGGGTCGGGGACCGAGCTGCCGGTGGTTCACACGGTGGAATTGCTCGACTGGGCCACCGGCGGGCCGCGCCCGCCGGCGCTCGATCGCGACGGGACGTCGGCGCAGTCGGTGCCGATGCTACGGTGATCGCCCCGCATTTGCCCTAATTTCGCCGCAGCGGCACACTACCCCCGCAGGGCAAGAGGATTTGGCAAAGGGGCTGTCGAATGCGCAAATTGCTGGCCATACTCGCAATCTGCCTTGCGCCGATGGGCGCCGGGGCCGAGGAAAGCCGTTTGCAGACACTCGACACCACCGAATCGGGCCGTGCCTGGGAGGCTGTCGGGCGGCTCGACATCAATGGGAGGGGATTCTGCACCGGCGCGCTGATCGCGCCCGACCTGGTGCTGACGGCAGCGCATTGTCTTTACGACAGCCGGACCAAGGCGCGAATCGACCATTCCACGATCGAATTCCTGGCCGGCTGGCGCAACGGGCGGGCCTCGGCCTATCGGCTGGTGCGCCGCGCCGTGGTGCATCCCGACTATGTCTACGACGGCGACGTGAGCCACGATCGGGTGCGCAACGACGTGGCGCTGCTCGAGTTGCAACGCCCGATCCGCAACACCTCGGTCATCCCCTTCGCGACCGCCGACCGGCCGAGGCGTGGCGACAACGTGGGCGTGGTCTCCTATGCCAAGGACCGGGCCGAGGCGCCCAGCCTGCAACAGGTCTGCGACGTGATGGCCCGGCAGCGCGGCATCCTGGTGATGTCCTGCGATGTGGATTTCGGGGCCTCGGGCGCGCCGGTCTTCACCTTCGCCGACGGCACGCCGCGCATCGTCTCGGTGGTCTCGGCCAAGGCCGAGTTGCGCGGCGCGCGCGTGGCGCTGGGCACAGCGCTGGACGAACCGCTCGCCGTGCTGCGCCGCGAGCTGGCGGCCGGGCGCGGCTTTGCCGAGGTGCCGCCCGGCGCGGGCCGGGTCAAGGTGGGCGGCGCGCGAGGCGACATCGGGGCCAAGTTCGTGCGTCCCGGCGGGGGTTGAAACCGGCCCCCACGCTTCCCATTTCTGCCGCGTCGGATCGCCGCAACCGGGGTCCGTCATGTCAGACGGCCCGTCCCCGACGGGAGGGCCATAACCGCTATCGCTCAAATGAGGATACGACCATGAGAAGCTTCGATTTCACCCCGCTTCACCGTGCCGCCATCGGCTTCGACCAGATCGCCGACTTGATGGACCGGGTTCTGACCAACGAGGTCAGCCAACCCAGCTATCCGCCCTACAACATCGAGAAGACCGCCGACGATGCCTATCGCATCTCGATCGCCGTGGCGGGCTTCGCCGAGGACGATCTGTCGGTCGAGGTGAAGGAGCACACCCTCGTCGTCGCGGCCCGCAAGGCCGAGGAGGACGGCGAGAAGACCTGGCTGCATCGCGGCATCGCCACCCGCGCCTTCGAGCGTCGGTTCACCTTGGCCGACCACGTGCGCGTGACCGGAGCCAGCCACGAGAACGGCATGCTGCATATCGACCTGGTGCGCGAGATGCCCGAGACGCTGAAACCGCGCCGGATCGAGATCAACGCCGCTCCCGCCCTGGAAAACCGGGGCGAGAACGCCAAATCGGTCAATTGATCGGCACCCGACCTCGGATCGGCCCGGGTTGACCGGGTCCGGTTCGGGCCAAGCCCGTTTTTCCCTCCGGGCCTGCCTCGTGCGCCCCGCCTCCTTTCGGAAGCGGGGCGCTTTCATATGACGCGCTCAGACGCTCATGCAGACATATTTCATCTCGAGGTAGTCCTCGATCCCGTGATGGCTGCCCTCGCGGCCCAGGCCGGATTGCTTGACCCCGCCGAACGGACCCACCTCGGTCGAGATGATCCCGGTGTTGACCCCCACGATGCCGTATTCCAGCGCCTCGGCCACCTTGTAAACGCGGCTCAGGTCCTTGGCATAAAAATAGGCGGCCAGCCCGAAGATCGTGTCGTTGGCCATCCCGATCACCTCGTCCACGTCCTCGAACTTGAAGAGCGGCGCAAGCGGCCCGAAGGTCTCTTCCTTGGCCACCGCCATGTCCTGCGTGACGCCGGTCACCAGCGTCGGCTGAAAGAACGACCCGCCCAGCGCGTGCCTGTCGCCGCCCTTGACGACCTGCCCGCCCTTGGCGGTGACATCGCCCAGATGCTCCAGCACCTTGTCCACCGCCTCCTGGTTGATGAGCGGGCCGGTGGTCACGCCGTCTTCCAGACCGTCGCCCACCTTCAGCCGGTCCATCGCCGCGGCCAGCTTCTCGGCGAAGGCGTCATAGACGCCGGCCTGCACGTAGATGCGGTTTGCGCAGACGCAGGTCTGGCCGTTGTTGCGGAACTTGCACAGCATCGCGCCCTCGACCGCCGCGTCGAGATCGGCATCGTCGAACACGATGAAGGGCGCGTTGCCGCCCAGTTCCATCGAGCATTTCAGCACCTGGTCGGCGGCCTGTTTCAGCAGGATGCGCCCCACTTCGGTCGAGCCGGTGAAGGTCAGCTTGCGGATTCCGGGGTTCTCGCAGAATTCCTTGCCGATCTCGCTGGCCGAGGATGAGGTCACCACGTTGAACACGCCGGCGGGAATGCCCGCCCGGTCCGCCAGCACCGCCAGCGCCGTGGCCGAGAGCGGGGTTTCCTTTGCCGGGCGCGCGACGAAGGCACAGCCCACCGCCAGCGCCGGGGCGGCCTTGCGTGTGATCATCGCGTTGGGGAAATTCCACGGCGTGATCGACGCGGCCACCCCGATGGGCTGTTTCATCACCATGATGCGCTTGTCGCGCTGGTGGCCGGGAATGGTCTCGCCATAAACCCGCTTGGCTTCTTCGCCGAAGAACTCGACGAAGGAGGCGCCATAGACGATTTCACCCTTGGCCTCGGCATGGGGCTTGCCCTGCTCGGCGGTCAGGATGGTCGCCAGGTCGTCGGCGTTTTCCATCATCAGGTCGAACCACTTGCGCAGGATCGCGGCGCGTTCCTTGCCGGTGAAGGCGGCCCAGTCCTTCTGCGCGGCCACCGCCTGGTCGATGGCATCGGCGACCTGCTCGCGGCTGAGATCGGCCACTTGGGCCACCACGTCTCCGCGCGCGGGGTTGGTGACGTCGAAAGTGCCCCGGTCACCGTCGATCCACTGTCCGCCCACATAGGCGCGCGCCTCCAGAAGGGAGGGATCGGAGAGAAGCGATTTGAGATCGGTGGTGTCGTCGAGCATGGGGGCCTCCCTTGGATTTTCACTCGCGCAGGAAACCGGGTTGGGGCAGGATTGTCCAGCATTGTGCAGCGGGGAGAGGCCATGGATTTCGACGACGCCTATGCCAACGGCGCCTACATCGCGGGGGCCGATGCGTATCCCGTTCGCTGGGCCGAGGCCGCGTCGGGGTTTCGCGCGGGGCTGGACGACCGGGCGCAGGTGGGCCTGCCCTACGGCCCGAGCCCGCGGCAGGTCTTCGACCTGTTCCTCCCCAACGGCACGGCGCACGGCACGGTGATCTTCGTGCATGGCGGCTACTGGCGGGCCTTCGATCCGTCCACCTGGTCGCATCTCGCCGCAGGCGTCCTGGCGCGTGGATGGGCCGTGGCGATGCCGGGTTACGATCTCTGCCCGGATGTGCGCATATCGCACATTAGTGCGCAAATCGCACGCGCCGTGACCGCCATCGCCGCCGAGACAGGCGGGCCCATCGCGCTGGCCGGGCATTCCGCCGGCGGGCATCTGGTGGCGCGGATGCTGGCGCCGGGGCTGCTGCCGCCGGAGGTGGCGGCGCGGCTGTCGCTGGTCATGCCGATCTCGCCGCTGTCGGACCTGCGCCCGCTCCTGCACACCGCGATGAACGCCGACCTTCGGCTGACCGAAGCCGAGGCCGCCGCCGAAAGCCCGCTGGACATGGTCGAGCGCCTGCCCGTGCCAGTCGCGGTCTGGGTCGGCGCCGAGGAGCGGCCCGCCTTTCTCGACCAGGCGCGCTGGCTCTCGACCGCCTGGAGTGCTGATCTGGTGATCGCGCCGGGGCGGCACCATTTCGACGTGATCGACCCGCTCACCGACCCGATGAGCCCGATGGTGCGCCTGCTCACCTCATAAAACGCGAAACCCGTTGATCTGCCGCGCGGGCCGCGCCAGAAATGGCACGGGGCCGGCGATGGCGTCGCCTCATGCCCGTGCGGGCATGCGCGCGCCCTAGTCATTCTCCGTCCTGAACGCCGGGGCCTTTCCGAGTAGGAGGGTCAGCGATGACCGAACGTCCCGATTTCCACCGCGTCCATAATGGCGAGAAGGCCCTGCTGCCCTTCGCCGAGGCCGAGTACCAGGCCCGGCTCACCGGCCTGCGCGCGCGCATGGAGGAGGCCGGCGCCACCGCCGCCGTTTTCACCTCGATGCACAACATCGCCTATTACTCGGGCTTTCTCTACTGCGCCTTCGGTCGGCCCTATGGGCTGGTGGTGACCGACACCGACTGCGTCACCATCAGCGCGGGCATCGACGCGGGCCAGCCCTGGCGCCGGAGCGTTGGCGACAACATCACCTATACCGACTGGCGGCGCGAGAATTTCCGGCGCGCGGTGGCCCATGTGGCGGGCGAGGGGGGCGTCGTGGGATACGAGGGCGACCACCTGACGTTGCAGGCGCGCGACCGGATGGAGGATTTCCTCAAGCCTCTCTCGATGGTCGATCTCGCGCCCGCGACCATGCGCCAGCGCATGATGAAATCGCCCGCCGAGATCGCGTTGATCCGCGCCGGCGCCGAGGTGGCGGACGCGGGCGGCCATGCCATCCGCGACGCGGTTCGGATCGGCGCGCGCGAGATCGACGTGGCCATGGCCGGGCGCGACGCCATGGAGCTGGAGATCGCCCGGCGGTTCCCGGAGGCCGAATACCGCGACAGCTGGGTCTGGTTCCAGTCCGGGCTCAACACCGACGGGGCGCATAACCCGGTCACCGCGCGAAAGCTGGAACGCGGCGACATCCTGTCGCTCAATACCTTTCCGATGATCTCGGGCTACTACACCGCGCTGGAGCGGACGATGTTCGCGGGGGAGGTGGACGATGCCTCCCTTGCGATCTGGGAGGCCAACGTGGCGGCCCATGAATATGGCATGTCGCGGCTCCGGCCCGGGGTAAGCTGCGCCGAGGTCACGCATGACATCAACGCCTTCTTCGCCGCGCGCGATCTGCTGCACTACCGGACCTTCGGCTATGGCCATTCCTTCGGCCTCCTGTCGCATTACTATGGCCGCGAGGCGGGGTTGGAGCTGCGCGAGGATATCGACACGGTGTTGCAGCCCGGCATGGTGATCTCGATGGAGCCGATGCTGACCATTCCCGAGGGGCAGCCCGGGGCCGGGGGCTATCGCGAGCACGACATCCTCGTCATCACCGAGGACGGGGCCGAGAACATCACCGGCTATCCCTACGGGCCGGGGTTCAACGTGGTGGGGTGAGGGGTCGAACCGCTTGCGCGGTCCGACCGGCCGGGGGGGGGGGGGGGGGGCCCCCCCCCCCCCCCCCCCCCCCCCCCACAGAA
>DOIS01000327.1 GCA_003511785.1 Paracoccaceae bacterium | reverse complement strand
CAGGAGCGGCCCCGCCCGGCGTGCGGCGTCGAGGGCCTGCCACGTCTGCGCGCCCATCACCCGCCGTTTGCGCCGGTCGATCACCCGCCCCCCGGCCAGAGCGAAGGCGCCCAGCGCGCCGAAGAGCAGCACATGCGCCAGGTCCCCGTTCGGCAGCAGGTGCACCCCCGCCCAGAGCGCCAGCGCCACCAGCACCGGGTGCCGCATCCACCGTGTGATCCCGGGCCGGGCCGGGTCGTAGCGGTCGTTTCCGGCACCGCCGAAGGAGAACGGGTTGGGCCGCCCGACGCTCAGCGCGAGGATCACGCAGACCGCCAGCATCCCCAGATGCGCCGCGTGCCGCTGCCAGGGCAGTTGCGCCCAGAGCTGCACGAACGGCGCCTGCCCCGCCGACCAGATCAGCAGGGCCAGCATCGCCAGCGACAGGGCCGAATAGGCCATCCCGAAGCCGCCCGCGCCCAGCCGCGCGGTCAGCCGCGCCTTGACCGCCGGGCGCACCGGAATCGAATGGGTGACGAAAAAGGCCACGAACACCGCAGCATATCCAACCCAGCTCATGGCGTCTTCTCCGGCTTGGGCCGCAGCAGGGCGGGACCATAGACCAGTGCGAAGCCCGCGAAAGCGGCCAGCCAGAGCAGGCCCGAGAGGTGCATCAGATCGAGATGGACCGACGCCCCAAGCCGGGCAAAGGCCGAGCCGAACAGGCACAGGTAGATCGCCACCGTGGCCGGCCCGGCGGTCAACGCCCGCCCGGTATGCCCCAATGTCGCCCGCGTCATCACCGCCAGCGTCATCGCCCCGATCGCGCCGGCCATCCACAAATGCTGCGCCCCCGCGCTGCCCGGATTGCCCATGAGGCGATCCAGCCCGAGCGCCAGCGCGCCCAGGGGTACGAAGGCATAGGCGGCGTGCAGCACCCAGACCAGCGGCTCGCGCAGCGTCCGGTGGCCTTGCCACCGGGCCAGCCGTGCCAGATGCGCCAGGCCCAGCGCGACCAGTGCCACTCCGGTGAGCACCTCGAACGGCCACGCCACCCACAGCAGAAGCACCGCCACGCTGACCAGAAGAACGACTTTGTCGAACCACTGCATGGGCGGTGCAGGGCGGGCAGGATCGCCCTCGCGCACCAGCCAGTTGCGGGTGAAGGAGGGAATGATGCGCCCGCCGATCACGGCGATCATCATCACCGCCGCTGCGAGGCCAAGCCGAAGCCCCAGGCCTTGCGCGGCATAGGCGCCTTGCGACGCCTCCCAGTGGAACAGCGCATTGGCCAGCGTGAACACCGCGAGCAGCGCCAGGACCATCAGGTTGCGCCAATTTTTCCCCGAAACGATCTCGCGCAGGATCACCGCGCCCAGAGCAACCGGAAAGGCCAGATCGACCACCGGCGCCAGCACGGCCGGTGGCAGCGCCGAGACCAGCACCGCCGCCCGCCCGGCCAGCCAGAGCGCGAAGAGCGCCGCCAGCCGCCAGCCCACCATGGGTAGCCGCCCGGTCCAGTTGGGCACGGCGGTGAGCAGGAAGCCCGCCAGCACCGCGCCGAGATAGCCGAACAGGAACTCATGCGCGTGCCACGACACCAGGTCGAACCGGCTGGGCAGGTCCAGCGCGCCGCCCAGCGCGGCCAGCCACAGCCCCATCGCCAGCGCCACCCAGGCCGCCCCGAACAGGAAGAAGGGCCGGAACCCGAAACTGAATAGCGCCGGCCCCCGCCAGGCGCGCATCTGCTGTGCCGTCGTCTGTGCCATGTCAGGCCTCCTTGTCGTCCGTGCCCGCCTCGGCCAGGTCCATCAGGTGCCGGATGTGACGGGCGAAATACCATGTGGCGGGCAGGCCGATCAAACCGCCCAGCCCCAGGGACCACGCGGTCGAGGCCACCGGCCCGCCGACCCAGCTGAAGATCAGCGAGGCGAAGAACACGTTGACCGCCGCCGCCCCCGCCCCGAAAGGGTAAAGGGCGAGCGCGATCTGCGGCGTGGACCAGCCCGCCCGGGTCATCGCCGCGCCACCAGACGCTGCACCGCGACCATGGCGGCGAGCAGGGCGAGACAGGCCATCGCATACCAGAACTCGGCGGTGGCGGACTGGGCCTGAGGGATCGGCCGGTCGAACCCCTCGGCCAGGGCCGGCAGGGCGGCCAGGCTCGCCAGGGTGACGAGGGCCGCCAGGGTGGCAAGGGTGGTTACGAATTGAGCAAGGCTGCGCATGTCAGCTCTCCTGTGTCAGGGTGCGGTAGATGTCGGGGAGCGCGCGGGTCAGGCGCTCGGGATCGGGCAGCAGGGTGAACCCGCCCCGTCCAAAGATGCGGGCGAACCAGTCCTGCCCGTCCTCGTCGATGACGATACCGTGCAGGCTCTGCCCCGCGTTGCGGGCCTCGCGCACGGCCATGTGGCTGTCTTCGATGCCATGCTGGCCCTCGTAATGGTCGAGGCCGTTGGGCTTGCCGTCGGTCAGCACAATCAGCAGCTTGCGCGCGCTGGGTTGTTCGGCCAGTTGCGCGCTGACATGGCGGATCGCCGCGCCCAGGCGGGTGTAGTGGCCGGGGGCCAGCGCGCCGGTATTGGCGGTAATCTCGGGCGACATGGCGTCGTCGAACCCCTTGCAGCGGGTCAGGAACACCCGGTCGCGCCGCAACGAGGAGAACCCCCAGATCGCCAGCCGGTCGCCGGCGGCGTCGATGCCGCCCGCCAGCGCGGCCATGGCCTCGCGCGCGACTTCGATCACGCTGGTTTCGCCGATGGCGGCCTCGGTCGAGCGCGACGTGTCGATCAGGAAGGCGACCGAGAGATCGCGCTCGGTCTGGCGCGCCGATTGCCAAATGCGGTCCGAGCCGCGCCCGGTGGCCGCGAGATCGGCCCGCGCGGTCAGCAGCGCGTCGAGGTCCAGTTCGGAACCATCCACCTGGCGCGGTTGCAGGATGCGGCGCGGGCGCAGCGCCTCGAACTGGCGGCGCACCTCGCGCATCCGGCGTTCGTTGGGCACGAAGGGCGTGGACCCGGGCCGTGCGGGCGCATCCAGCACACGGCAATGCCCGTCCATGTAGCTGCGCGCGCGGTGGTTCCATTCGGGATAGGTATGTTCCCCGGCCAGCGCCTCGTGATCGGCATCGGCGGGCGACAGGTCGAGATGCAGCCGCAGCCGCGTGGCGGCCTTGCGGTCCTGTTTCGACAGGGTGATCTCGTCCTGGTCGTCGGCGGCCTTCTGGGCGTTCTCGTCGTCGTCATCGACGCTGCGGTTGATGTTCATCGATTCCACCCAGGACAGGTTCGCCTCGAAGCGGTGGATGATGAAACTGTCCTTGCGGTTCTGCTGGTCCTGGTCCTTGCGCTGGCCCAGCTTGCGGCTGGTTTGCGCCGCGTTGGGCGGCGGCGCGGCGGGGTCGGCCTGTTCCTCGCCCGCCGCCGCTCCGCGGCCCGGGCGTGCGAAATGCAGCCAGATCGGCACCGGTGCGATGGGCATGTAGCCGCGCGCGGCCGAACCGGGCGTCAGCACCGGCGCACCGCCGCAGAGCTGGTCGCGGATGGCGCCCTCCAGGACAGCCTCCTGCGCGGGCCGGATCACCTCGGGGCGGGCCTCGGCGCAGAGGCGGGCCATGCGCACATAAGCGCCGCGCAGCCCGGGACAGGCGGCATAGGCGGCGTCCGACGCGGCGGCATTGGCGCGGATTTGCGCGCAGTCCTGCGCCGGTCCCTCGCCGTCCAGGTCGAGATCCGCGACATCGGTGGTCGCCGCCAGTGCCGTGAGCCGGAAATAGGCGGCACGGTTCAGATCCGTCTCGGGGAAGGCCGCGATGATCGGCGGCAGCGCGAGCTGCTCGCCGTCGAAGCGCGCGACCCACTCCCGGTCCCGCTCGGCCCCCAGCTTGCGGCGCAGCGGCCGGCGGTGCAGGGCCAGCGTCGCCGCGGCCTCTTTCAGCTCGACCCCCGGCGCCCCGCCCAGCGCGCGGAAAAGAACTGCCAGGCTGGGCCGGACCGGGGCAAGCGTGACGCCCGCCCCGGGATGGCTGGCCGCCCCGCCCAGCCCGCTGGCCATGTCGTGCCAGAGATTGCCGACGGTCTCTTCGGGCTCCATGAGATCGAGAAGCTGCATCGCGCTCATCCGTAGATCGACGAGACCAGGTCGCGCAGCGCCTGCTGCACGTCGGGCTCGTCGCTGAGCGGCTCGATCACCGCCGCCTCGAGCGCCTGGCCCACGCCCATGCCGCCCGCCATCAGCGTTGCCGCATAGATCAGCAGCCGGGTCGAGACGCCCTCCTCCAGGTCCATGCCCGAGAGGTTGCGGATATGACCCGCCAGGCGCACCAGGGGCGCCACCCGGCCCGGCTCCAACCGGCTTTCGGAGGCCACCACGGCGATCTCGGCCTCGGGCTGCGGGAAGTCGAAGGAGATCGACAGGAACCGCTGCCGGGTCGAGGGTTTCAGCCGTTTCAGCACGTTCTGGTAGCCGGGGTTGTAGGAGGCCACCAACATGAAGCCCGCAGGCGCCACCAGTTCCTCGCCGGTGCGGTCGATCATCAGCGTGCGGCGGGTGTCGGTGAGCGGGTGCAGCACCACGGTCACGTCCTTGCGCGCCTCGACCACCTCGTCGAGATAGCAGATGCCGCCTTCGCGCACCGCGCGGGTCAGCGGGCCGTCCACCCAGACGGCCTCGCCGCCCTTGAGCAGGTAGCGCCCGATCAGGTCCGCCGCCGACAGGTCGTCATGGCAGGCGACGGTATGGAGTGGTTTGCCCAGCTTCGCCGCCATATGCTCGACGAAGCGGGTCTTGCCGCAGCCGGTCGGCCCCTTCAGAAGAAGGGGCAAACCGTTGTCATGGGCCGTCTCGAACAGGTCGCATTCGCGGCCGGTTGCCTGATAGAACGGCAGGGTCGGTGTGGCTTGCATGTTCATGGCTCACTCTCCCGGAACGGGGTTGGCGGGGCCCGGCGCGATGACCTCGCGCCGGCGCACGACCAACATGGAATAGATGAACAGCAGCGCCCCGATCACCACCGCCGCGCCCGAGCCGAAGTGCATCAGGTAGAACACAGTCAGGCTGTCCTGCACCGGCATGTAATACTCCCCGATCACCCGTTGCATGTGGGTCTGGATGGTGCCCGCGAAGGTCAGCACGAAGGTCATGAAGGCCATGCCCCCGGTCATCAGCCAGAAGGACGCCATGTTCAGCACCTGGTTGTAGGGCGCGCGCTCGCGCAGCATCGGCATGGCATAGCTGAAGATCGCCAGGTTCAGCGCGACATAGGCGCCGTAGAAGGCCAGGTGCCCGTGCGCGGCGATGATCTGGGTGCCGTGGCTGTAGAAGTTGACCCCGTGCAGCGTGTGCAGGAACCCCCAGACGCCCGCCCCGAAGAAGGCCACGGTGGAGGAGCCCAGCGACCACAGAAGCGCGGCCTTGTTGGGGTGGTTCTTGCGCCCTTTCCAGACCATGACGAAGGCGAAGGTCATCATCAGGAAGAAGGGAATCACCTCGAAGGTCGAGAAGATCGAACCGACCCATTGCCAATAGCCCGGCAGGCCGATCCAGTAGAAATGGTGCCCGGTGCCCAGGATGCCCGAGAAGAGCGCCGTGGCCACGATGACATAGAGCCATTTCTCGACCACCTCGCGGTCCACGCCGGTCAGCTTCAAGAGCAGGAAGGCCAGGATCGCGGCCATCACCAACTCCCAGGTCGCCTCGACCCAGAGATGGACGACGAACCACCAGTACATCTTGTCGAGCGACAGGTTGTCGGGGTTGATGAAGGCGAAGATCCACAGGAGCGACAGGAGCCACAGCCCCATCAAGAGCACGTTGGTGATCGCCGTCTTCTTGCCCGCGAGCACGGTCATCGAGATGTTGAACAGGAAGATCAGCGCCGCGACGAGAATCCCGAACTTGACCCAGAGCGGCTGCTCAAGGAACTCGCGCCCGCCGTGGATACCGACCAGGTAGGAACCGACCGCGCCCAGCGTGCCGACCACCAGGATGATGAGCTGGATATAGGCCAGCTTGACCGACCAGATCTCGCGCTCGGATTCCTCGGGCACCAGGAAATAGGCCGCCCCGAAGAAGCCCAGCAGCAGCCAGACGATCAGCGCGTTGGTGTGGATCATGCGAATGACGTTGAAGGGCACGAGCTCGGCCAGGAAGTTGGGCGAGACATAGACCCAGCCGGCGAGCAAGCCGCCGAGAACCTGGATACCGAACAGCGCGAGCGAGGCCAGGATGTACCAGTAGGCCACTTTTTGGGATTGGTATTTCATCGTTTCTTCTCCTTAGCCGGCGTCGTTGGGCGGCCAGCCCTGGGTGTCTGTCTGGTCGGCCCAGCGCAGGAATTCCGCCAGCCCGCGGATGTCCTCGTCGGTCAGGTCGTAGGCGGGCATCTGGCGGCGCCCGGCGATGCCGCTGGGCTGCGCCTCGATCCACCCCTTGAGGATGTCGAAGGCCGCCTCGGGGTCGTCCTGCACGCCCCAGCGGATCATCACGTTGCCGACCTCGGGGGCGAAATAGGCGCCCTCGCCGTGCAGGCTGTGACAGTTGATGCAGGAATGCTCCTCCCACACGTGCTTGCCGTGGATCACCTCCTCGCTCAGCGCCATGCCGGCGGTGGACGTGTTCACCACGTATCGATGCGAGTGCACGGTCATCCCCACGAAGACCACGACAAAGAAGGTCGAGCCCCCGTAGAAGATGTTGCGCGCCCGCGATTTCGTCAGGATTTCAGCCATGATCGGGCCTCCATGAGTTCGGGATAGCCCGGTCCTAGCCCCGCGCCCGGCGGCGAAGTTTGCGCCAGAACAACGTTTGGCGCGATTGGCCCTCTAGGGTGATTGGCGAAAGGAGACTGCCATGCGCGCCCCCGACTGGACGACCCCGACCTGACGCTTTGCGATCTGATGACCCGCTGGCCAAAGACCATTCCGGTTTTTCTCCGCCACGGGATGCTCTGTGTCGGCTGCCTGATCAGCCCGTTTCACACGGTCACGGATGCCTGCGCGGAATACCGTCTCGACGAGGAGACGTTTCTTGCCGAACTGCGGATCGCGGCCGACGGGGACGGATCGCCCTCGACCCTGGCTGAGCACGACCAGCGCATGGGGATCGCAGACCTTGATGCGCTTGCGGGTGCTGTGCACCAGGCCCTGCTTTTCCCATCCGCTGAGCAGCCGGCTGACCGTGTGCAGCGTGGTCGCCGTCAGTTCCGACAGGTCACGCCGGGTGATCGGGAAATCGATCTCGATCCCGCCCTCGACCTTGCGCCCGGTCTGGTTGACCAGCCGCAGAAGGGCGTTGGCCACGCGCTGCTCGACCTGCTGGGTGGCCAGTTCCACGATGCGCGTGTTCATCTCGCCGACCCGGTGGCCCAGCGTCTTGTAGGTTTCCGTGGCGAACCCGTCATATTCGGCGATGAACGTATCCCAAAGCCGCGTGGGCCAGCTCAGAACGATCGATTCGGTCGCCGTCATCGCGGTGGCGGGATAGGTCTCGCGCCCGATGGCGCGGGCGATGCCCAGAAGCTGTCCGGCGGGTATGTGCAGCGCGGTCACCTGCTCTCCGGTGGGCGTGATCCGCACCACGCGCACATAGCCGTAGAGCAGCATGTAAAACCGTTCCGCCGGATCGCCCTCGTTGAACACCGCTACCCCGGCCTCCAGCCGGCGCGAACTGGCCTGGTCCAGGATTGTGCGAATCTGCCGTTTCTCGAGGCGCGAGAACGGGGGCAGATGCGTCAGCAGGCTTTCATCGAGCCGCGGCAGCGTCTTGCGGGGCGAGGCGTCTTCCATCGCGCATATCTTGCCACAGCCCGCGCCGCGTTTCCATCGCGCCGATGCCGCCGCGCGCCTGCCGCCACGGCAATCGGCAGGAAGTTTGTGCCAGAGCAAACTTGCGCGAGCGCGGATCGCTAGAGTCGGGACAAGTCACACCGCGATCCGAAAGGAACCACAGATGATCCGCAGACTTGCAACCGGCCTCGCCCTCGCGGCGCTCATGGCCCCGGCGGCCATGGCCGAGACCTTCGAGGTGAAGATGCTGAACAAGGGCACGGATGGCGCGCGCA
>DOIS01000331.1 GCA_003511785.1 Paracoccaceae bacterium | reverse complement strand
GGCGGGGGCAGGGCGGGGTCGGTGGCGGAATACTTGCTGAGATGCGCCGCGCGCATCCGCGCAATCGCCTCGCGCGCGCGATCCAGCAGGGCGGTATCGTCCAGCGCCGCGCCGGCCAGCAGCCGCTCCAGGTCGCTGGGCGCGGATGCGTCGAAATGCACCCCGCTTTGATCCAGCACCAGGCCCAGCGGCGGCTCGCCCGCCCGGCCCGGATGCAGCGAGCGCAGAAACGCGTCCTCGACCCGCAAGAGCCCCGCGCCCCATCGCGCGGCCATGGCCTCGCCCCGGTGCGCGGTGGGGCTCTGGCCCCAGACGCCCACCAGGTCGTCCGGGTCGGGCCGGCCCAGCCGCAGGTCGTATCCCGCGAGCCCCAGGATGCGCCGCACCCGCCGGTCGGTGAGAAATCCCCCGTTATAGACAAACAGCCGGGAGCGTGGGCCCCCGGCTGCCGGTCGATCACGGTCTTGTTGCGGCACGATCAGCCGCCCGCGAGGGTCTGCACGTTGGCAAGCGGGGTCAGCGGGCTGGCCAGCAGCGAGATGGTCTTGGTCCACTGCGCATAGGGCGCTTCGGTCACATAGAGCGTGTCCTGGTCGCGGATCACGAAGTCGCGCGCCGTGAACAGTCCATTGGGCTCGGTCAGGTTGAGCACGTAGATCATCCGCTGCGCCCCCACCAGGTCGTCGCGGCCCAGCACCTGGCCCGCGATCTCGGCCGGCTCGTTGCGGATCACGAAGACGCCGGTGGGGTCCGAGGCGGTCGATTGCAAGCCGCCCACCTGGGCCAGCGCCTCCAGCGCGGAAAGATCCTGGCTCTCGAAGGGCACGCGCGACTGGGTGGCCATGGCCCCCAGCGCGGTGAAGGAGCGTGTGTCCTGCTCGACCAGGATGCGGTCGCCGCCGCGCAGCGCCACGTCCAGTTCGGGATGCTTGAACAGGTCCTGGTACCAGACCTGCCCGCGTTCACCGCCGCGGATCATCGTCACCCGGGCGATCTCGGGCTCGATCGCCACGCCACCGGCCTGCGCCAGCATGGTGGCCAGCGTCCTGGTCGGCCGTTCGATCGGATAGATGCCGGGCGCCCCCACGGCGCCGGTCAGGGATACGGTGGCCCCGTCCCCGGCCAGCCGGCGCACCTGCACCTGCGGGTCGGGGGTCTGCTCTTCCAGCCGGGCGGTGATGACCTCGCGCAGCTGCTCGGGCGTGTTGCCCGAGGCGCGCACCCGTCCGGCATAGGGCACGAAGATGAACCCGGCGCTGTCCACCTGCACCTCTTCCAGCGCGGTGGCGTTGGCGCCTTCCCCGGCCAGCAGCCCGTCATCCACGTTCTCCCAGATCGTCAGACCCAGCGAGTCGCCGGGCCGGATCGTGTCCGAGGTCAGCTGCCCCGCGCTCAGGAAGGCCTGGGAGAAGCCCAGCGCCGGCACCACGGCGGTGGCGCGCGTCACCCGGTCGTTGACCGACACGACATAGGCATCGCCCTCTTTCTGGACCGAGCCTGCGAAGATCTGGCGCTTGTTCGGGCCGACCGCCGGCAACATGCCACAGGCGGCCACCGCGCCCAGCGTGACAGCGAATAGGATGGGCTTCGCCCACCGAAGGGACGTCAATTTCACTGCTCGGTCTCCTCGACCTGTTTTTTCTGCCTCGGTTTTTTGGCAAGGTATCGGAATCCGGCGGGAAAATCCAGTCCCGCGGGCTGCGGCCCTCAGGTCACCAGGCGCAACTGTTGCCGAGGCGCCGCTGTGCCGGATTTCAGCGCGTCATAGGGGTCTTCGGCGGCCAGCATCATGTCGACCACGTGACGCAGCAACTGCCGCCGCCCGCGCGCGGAATAGAACCCCCCCGGCACCTGGCTGGTCTCCAGCAGGAACCGGCGATAGTCGCGATAGGCGCGCGCGTCGGGCCGGGTGGCGCCGGCGAAGAACTCCGGCAGGGGCTGGGTCGAGACGAATTCGGGCTTGTCATAGACCGCGCGACCGAACACCCGCAGCGGGATGCCGCGCCAGAGCACCTGCTGGCCGGCGGTGGAATTGACCGTGACCGCGCTGCGCGCGTCGTCGAGCAGCCGTGCCAGCTTGCCGCCGCGCAGGTAATGCACCCGGTCCGAGATGCCGTGCGCGCGGGCCAGGCGCTTCAACTCGCGCCGGACGGGGACGCGGCCATCCTCCAGCGGGTGTGCCTTGACCACAAGGTGATGGTGACGCGGCGCGCCTTCGGCGAAACCCTTGACGATCTCGGCCAGGAACTCGGTCATGGTCGAGAAGGGCGAATGCATCTGGAAGCTGCTGTCATGCTCGAGCTGCAACAGCGCCAGGTGATAGGGGAAGCCGCCCCGCCGCACGCCCCAGGTGGCCAGGCGCCGGTCCACCGCGTGCACCGGCATCAGCATCAGCCGCTTGAGATAGAGCTGGAATTCCTTGGTCACCGGCAGGGCGCGATGCGGCCGAAAGCTGCGATAGCGGCGGTTCAGGAACATGACGAACCAGTGATAGAACGCGCCGTAGAACACGTGCTGGCGCATGTCGCCCCAATGGCCGGGCGGCAGCGGCGCCTCCATGTCCGACAGCGCCAGCGCCGCCTGCATCTCGGAGATGGTCATGTCCATCAGCCGCGAATGCCCGTTCGAGCCGCCGCGCTCGTAGGTGACCCAGTAGGGGCGCATATACCCCTCTTCGAACACATGCACCGTCAGGCCACGGGTGCGGGCGGCCTCGACCGCGCGGGCATGGATCGGCCGCGTGTCGCCGTAGAGCACCAGGTCGGTGACGCCCTTCTCGCGCATCAGCCGGTCCAGCGTGGCGGGCCAGTCCTCCTGCGGGCGGTCGAAGGGGATGTAGCTCTCGCGCTGCGGCCAGAAGGCCCGGTCACCGGCGTTGAACCCCACGCGCCAGACGCGCGCCCCGGCCGCGCGCAGCATCCCGGCCAGCGCGTGGAAAAACGGCCCGTGCGGGCCTTGCAGGAACAGGAACACCCTGTCTTTCGGGGCTTTGGCGGACATCGCAACGCACCTTGGCCGGAATGGCATGATCCGTCACCCTAACGCATGAGTTTGGTCGAAACTATGGCGGCAGCGCCGTCGACTGGCAAGGCAGGGCTGGATTTGTGGCTGCGCAGGCGTTACCTGAGCCGGGTTCCCGCGACAAGGGCGGGGCGCCAAGCGAAGGGGCAGAGCATGTTCACCGGCATCATCACCGACATCGGCACCATCACCGAGCTGGAGCAGGCGGGCGATCTGCGCGCGCGCATTCGCACCGGATATGACACCGGGTCGATCGACATCGGGGCCTCTATCGCCAGCGACGGGGTCTGTCTGACGGTGATCGCGCTCGGGCCCGACTGGTATGACGTGCAGATCAGCGCCGAGACCGTCTCCAAGACCAATATCTCCGACTGGCGCGAGGGCTCCCGCGTGAATCTCGAGCGGGCCCTGCGCCTGGGTGACGAGCTGGGCGGGCATATCGTCACCGGCCATGTGGACGGGGTGGCCGAGGTGCGCTCGGTCGAGGACGAGGGCGACAGCACCCGCATCGCCTTCCGCGCGCCCGATGCGCTCGCGCGGTTCATCGCGCCCAAGGGGTCGGTGGCGCTCAACGGCACCTCGCTGACGGTAAACGACGTGAGCGGTGCCGAGTTCGGCGTGAACCTGATCCCGCATACCAAGCAGGCCACCACCTGGGGCGCGGTGGCGCCGGGCGACCGGGTCAATCTCGAGATCGACACGCTGGCGCGCTATGTCGCGCGCCTGGCCGAGGCCGGGTGATCCACGGGCCCCGACGGATCACGCCACCGCGCGGCTGGACATGATACGACCCGGCGCAAGCGCCGGGCCGTCGAGCCGTTCGCGTTCGGAGCGTCAGGCGAAGCGCGCGGCCAGCCACTTCGCGCCGTACCAGCAGGCCACCGCCAGGATCGCGCCCAGGTAGCCGTCGACCGCGTAATGCCAGGCCAGGTGCACCGAGCCGATCATGGTCAGCAGCGCGAATGCGCTCAGCACCCAGCCCAGCCAGCGCGCATAGGCAAAGCCGAAGAGCGCGATCAGCACCGCGTTGGCCACATGCATGCTCGGCATGGCCGAGATGCCGCGCACCGGCCCCTCGGTCTGGTAGTTGTAGAGCAGCGCCTCTTGCAGATCGAGCGCCCAGAGCGGAACCGTCTCGCCCATCGCGTAGAGCCGCTCCATCTGCGGCACGAAGGTGTCGCCGAAGCCCATCGCCTCGTAATAGACCGGCCCGGCCGAGGAGAACGCGATCGCCAGCAGGTTGCCGCCTACGATCCAGACCAGCGCGAAGGCCACCAGGAAGGTCATCCGGCGGTGCAGGTCGCTGCGGTCGAACACCGCCAGGGCGACCATGAAATAGAGCACCACGAACCAGGCGTGATAGGCCACGTTGATGACCATCGTCACCCAGGGCGTGCCGAAGACCGGCCACAGCAGCCGCCAGGGATCGACGCCGCCATGCAGCGCGCGGTCGAGCGCGGCAAAGGCCGGGTCCCAGGAGAACGGCTGCACCAGCGAGATCATGTCCTTGACCACGGCGAAGGTCGCCACCATCAGCGTGATCGCCAGGAAGGCGATGAGCGCGTCATAGACCCGGTCGCGGTCGCTCAGCATGGCGCGGAAATCCTGGATCATCCACTGGATCGGCCGTTTCGGGCGCACCTTGACCGCGCAGTGACAGAACCGCCAGACGATCAGGTTCACCGCGAAGAACCCCGCCGTCGTCTTCATCGCCATCAGCAACAGCCAGGCGGTGCCGGACTCGAAATAGCGGTCCAGCGAAAAGGCCAGGGTCAGCCCGAAGGCGAAATGCATCCCCACGATGCCCAGCAGCAGCCGGTTTCGCCAAAGGACCTGTTCCGCGGCGGAACGCTGGATCAGGGTATCTGTCTGCATGGTCATCTGGAACGCCTCACGGGATAAACTGCTCGAAGAAAGGGCCTGCAATTGGGCGCAGCCTCGCCCGGCAGATGGGCCACCCCTAGGCAACAATAAGGTGAAATCGGGGCAATTGGCCCGCAATCGCGTCATGTCCGACGCCGCGCCCCCTCTGGCCTTTGGTCGCGCGCTGGTCTATCTGGCCCCCGATACGCATAACGACAGCGACGCGACAGCAAAGGCCCCTTCCCATGAGCTATGACACACCCGGCCCGGTCGAGACCGACCTGCGCGGCGCGATCAGCCCGATCGAGGAGATCATCGACGAGGCGCGGGCCGGGCGGATGTATATCCTGGTCGATCACGAGGACCGAGAGAACGAGGGCGACCTGGTGATCCCGGCCGAGTTCGCCGACGCGCGGGCCGTCAACTTCATGGCCATGCACGGGCGCGGGCTGATCTGCCTGCCGATGACCGCCGAGCGGATCGACCGGCTGGGCCTGCCGATGATGGCGGTCAACAACTCCTCGCGGCACGAGACCGCCTTCACCGTGTCGATCGAAGCGCGCGAGGGGGTCTCGACCGGCATTTCGGCGGCCGACCGCGCGCTGACCATCGCCACCGCGATCAACGAACAGAACACCATGGCCAAGCTGGCCACGCCGGGCCATGTCTTCCCGCTGCGCGCCAAGCGCGGCGGCGTGCTGGTGCGCGCGGGACATACCGAGGCCTCGGTGGACATCTCGCGCCTCGCGGGGCTGAACCCCTCCGCCGTGATCTGCGAGATCATGAAGGAGGACGGCACCATGGCGCGGCTGCCCGACCTGGTGGGCTTCGCGCGCGAGCACGGGTTGAAGATCGGCACCATCTCGGACCTGATCGCCTATCGCGCGCGCAACGACAACCTGGTGGTCGAGACCGGGCGCGACACCGTCAGCTCCGAGTTCGGCGGCGACTGGGAGATGCGGCTTTACACCGACCAGACCCACGGGATCGAGCATGTGGCGCTCATCAAGGGCGACATCACCACGCCCGAGCCCGTCCTGACCCGCACCCATGCGCTGCACGAGGCGCATGACGTGCTGGGCCTCGGGCCCAAATCGGCGCGCGAACTGCCCCGCGCGATGGAACTCATCGCCGAGGAGGGGCGCGGCGTCGTCTGCCTGTTCCGCCAGCCGCGCAACGCGCTTTACGCGGCCGAGGACGAGGACGGCGTGCGCACCATCAAGCAGACCGGGCTCGGCGCGCAGATCCTGTCGCATCTGGGCCTGCACGAGCTGATCCTGCTCACCGACAATCCACGCACGCGATACGTGGGCCTCGACGCCTTCGGGATCGAGATCGTGGGCCACCGACCCATTATGAACCGGGAGTGAGAGAATGGCTGGACATGAGACCCACTACACCCTGCCGCGCCCGGATTTCGACCGGCCGGTGAAACTCCTGATCGTGGTCGCGCCCTATTACCGCGACATCGCCGACAACCTGATCGCAGGCGCGCGCGCCGAGGCCGAGGCTGCCGGCGCCAGCGTCGAACTGGTCGAGGTGCCCGGCGCGCTGGAGATCCCCACCGCCATCGGCATCGCCAACCGGCTGTCGCATTTCGACGGGTTCGTGGCGCTGGGCTGCGTGATCCGGGGCGAGACCACACATTACGAGACCGTGTGCAACGACTCCAGTCGCGCGATCCAGCTTCTGGGCCTCCAGGGGCTGTGCATCGGCAACGGCATCCTGACGGTGGAAAACCGCGCCCAGGCCGAGGTCCGCGCCGACCCGCAGGCAATGAACAAGGGCGGGGGTGCCGCGGCGGCGGCCTTGCATCTGGTCGCGCTCACCCGTAAGTGGGGCGGCTCGAAGAAAGGCGTGGGCTTCCTGCCCCGCGAGGACACGCTGCTGGCCGGCCAAAGCGACGACGGACACCCCAAGGCATGACTTCCCCCGACCGGCCCGCCCGGGCCAATGACCGACGCAAGATGAAATCCGCCGCCCGGCTCCATGCCGTTCAGGCGCTGTTCCAGATGGAGCATTCGGCCCAGACCTCGAACGCGGTGATCCAGGAGTTTCTCGACCACAGGTTCGGTGCCGCCTATGAGGGGATGGGCGAGATGATCGACGGCGACATGAAGCTGTTCCGCCGCATCATCGAGGATGCGGTGAACTACCAGGCGCGGATCGACCAGATGACCGATCGCGCACTGGTGGCGAAATGGCCGATCGCGCGGATCGACCCGACCTTGCGCGCGCTGTTCCGCGCCGCGGGCGCCGAGCTGGTCCACAGCGACACGCCGCCCCGCGTGGTCATCACCGAATATGTCGACATCGCGCGCGCCTTCTTCCCCGAGGGGCGCGAGCCGAAATTCGTCAACGCCGTGCTCGACCACATGGCGCGCGAGGCCCGGCCCGAGGCATTCTGAGGCGCGTCTCGGGCAGGGTGCGACAAATCCCGCCGACGCTCCGGCGCGGTGGTGGACGCTTCGGAAATACGTGCTACCTTCTGAATATCACATGAAGGGAGTCGCACCATGCCCGACCTGATCAAGCTCTACATCCGCAACGTCATCATCGGCTTCGCGGTCGCGGCCGTCTTCGTGGGTGGGCTGTTGTGGTTCAACGTGATGAACCTCTGGCACCTGGTGACGCATTCGGATGCGGGCTTCGTCGCGGTGCTGGTGATGTGGGTGCTGCACGGCATCGTCTTCGCCGGGGTGCAATTCGGCTGGGCGGTGATGGCCATGGCCGAGAAACCCGGCGGCCCCCGGCGCGGCACGCCGGTGCGCGCCCACGAGATGCGCCCGGCGCCGGTGCCGGCCACGGCCAACGCACCCGACCGGCGCGCTCGCCGCTGATCCGGTCCTCGACCCAACGAAAAAACGCCACCGCGACCGAGGGGACGCGACGGCGTGTTCGTCTTGGCGGCGGGAACCACCGCGACCGTGTGGTTTAGATTCCCGAGGACCTGCATATACAGGTGGGCGCCAGGTAATCAGGCCAGGACCTGAACAGAGCCAGCTCCCTCGGAAGTGTTTAAGGCCACCGGAATGCTACCGTTCACGAGAAGGGCAGAAACCCGCCTGATAGACATCTAGTCGGCGCCCGTGTCCGCGACAAGGGGGCCGTGCGCGCGGGTGCCCCGAAATCCGCGCGCGCCGGTCCCGTCCCGCGTCGCGCGGCCCCGATCATATTCCGGAAATGCTACGTTTCGCATGCGAAACATTCCTCTG
>DOIS01000320.1 GCA_003511785.1 Paracoccaceae bacterium | reverse complement strand
ACTCGGCCACCTGCGCCTCGGTCGTGTAGTCATGGCTGGCCAGCACCGCGCCATAGCGGCGCGCCTCGGCCACCGCCCCCTTCAGGTGCGGCTCGCCATAGCGGCGCTGCATGTCCTTGAGATTGGCCACGTGCTCGGCGAATTGCGCGTCGCTCATGCCGCGCTTCTTCGCGACATAGGTCTTGAGCGCCGAGAGGTCGCGGAACTGGCGCTGGCCGGGCGTGTGGTCCATCAGGCTGACGATGCCCACGCGGTCGGCGGGGCCGAAGGCGCGCATCTCCTCCAGCAGGGTTTCCGAACAGATCTCGGCGCGCAGGTGGAGGTAGTGGCTGATCCTGAAATGGCCCGCCGCGCGCGCGGCCAGCATCTCGTCGGCCAGTTGCCGCGCATAGGCGCCGTAACCCGCTTCGGGGCTGTGGATCGAGCCCACGCGCAGCGCGTCGAACACCGTTGTGATCCCGGTCGAGGCCAATTCGCCGTCATGGGCCAGCAGCGCGGGGAGGTGCGGCCAGTCCACCGCCGGGCGCGGCTCGATATGGCGTTCGAGATTGTCGGTGTGCAGCTCGACCAGCCCCGGCAGCACGTAATCCCCCCGGCAGTCCAGGGCCCCGGTGGGGACGCGGTCGTCCTCTTCGATGGCCGCGATCCGGCCGTCCTCGATCACGAGAGAACCGGTGATCTCGCGGTCGGGCAGGACCAGCCGGGCATTGGCAAGGTGCAGCGTCTCTGACATGGCACTGTCATCGGTCTCGCGCAGATGGGTCGCGGCGAAAGGAGAATTCATGTCATACACCCGTTTTGCGATTTACTACATGCCGCCGGAGGGCCCGCTGGCCGATTTCGGCGCCTCCTGGCTGGGTTGGGACGCGGCGCATGGCCGGCCCGGCGATCAGCCCGACCTGCCCGGGCTGGATGACGTGACGATGACACCGCGCAAATACGGCTTTCATGCCACGCTCAAACCGCCCTTCCGCCTGGCCGCGGGCCGCGACGCGGCGGCGCTCGACCGCGCGGTGGCGGCGCTTGCCGCCGAGTGCGCCCCGGCAAGTGCTTCGGGCCTGCGCCTGTCGCGGCTGGGCCGGTTCCTGGCGCTGACGCCCGAGGGAGACGCCGCCGGGATCGACCGGGTCGCGGCGGCCTGCGTGCGCGGGCTGGACGGCTTCCGCGCGCCCGCCTCGGAGGCGGAGTTGGCCCGCCGCCGCGCGGCCCGATTGTCGGATCGGCAGGAGGCGCTGCTGGCGCGCTGGGGCTATCCCTATGTCATGGAGGAGTTCCGGTTCCACATGACCCTGACCGGCCGTTTGCCGCAGGCCGAGATCGCCCGCTGGGTTGCGCTGCTGGAGGCGCGTCTGCCCGCCTTGCCCGCGCCCTTCGTGCTGGACCAGGTGGCGCTGATGGGCGAACGCGCGGATGGAAGGTTCGAGCTGATCCAACGCTACGCCCTTTCCGGTTGAAGCGCGCGCAGCGCCGCGGCAACCGCCGCGTCGAGCGGCCCGTCATTATGGATCTCGACCACGTCCAGCCCCGGCGGCAGGGGTTTGCCCGCCTGCGCCAGCCGGTCCGCGATCTGGGCCGCGCTCTCGCGCCCGCGCCCCGACAGGCGCCGGGCCAGCACTTCCGGCGCGGCGGTGATGCTCAGCACCTTGAGGGCCGGGACCACCGCCGCCGCCTGCGGCAGCGCGCTGCGCGACAGGTTGGCCAGGCAGTCCCGCCCGGCGCGCAACACGTCGAGCGTCGCGGCGGGCAGGCCATAGGACAGCCCATGCGCCGACCAGTGCAGGCAGAAAGCGCCCGCCCGCGCGGCGCGGTCGAACTCGGCCTGCGCCATCGGACGGTGATCCTCGCCGCCGGGCTCGGCCGGCCGGGTGATCGCGCGGCGCACCAGGTGCAGGTCGGGGCGGGCGCGCACCATGCCGGCCATGACGCTGTCCTTGCCGACGCCCGAGGGGCCGACCACGGCGATGAGGCGCCCCGCGCTCATGCCGCCCGCGCCGGTGTAAAGCGGCCCACGTCGATCTCGCGGTCGCAGACCCGGGCCCGCGCGGCCTCGTCGTGAAAGATGCCGACGATCGCCGCCCCGCGCGCCTTCGCCTCCTCGATCAGCGACAGCACCACGTCCCGGTTCGCCGCGTCCAGGCTGGCGGTCGGCTCGTCCAGCAGGAGCGCGGGATAAGGATGGGCGAAGCCGCGCGCGATGTTCACGCGCTGCTGCTCGCCGCCCGAGAAAGTGGTGGGCGACAGCGACCAGAGCGGCCGGGGGATGTTGAGCCGCTCCAGCAACGCCGCGGCGCGCTCGCCGGCCTCCGCCTCGGCCACGCCCACCGCGCGCAGCGGCTCGGCCACAACGTCTTGCGTGGGCACCCGCGGCACCACCCGCAGGAACTGGCTGACATAGCCCAGAACCTCGCGGCGCAGGCGGATGATCTCGCGCGGCTCGGCCCGCACCAGGTCGGTGCCGCCCACGCGGATGATGCCGGACCGGGCGCGGTAATTGCCGTAGATCACGCGCATCAACGTGGACTTGCCCGCCCCCGAGGCGCCGGTCAGCGCCACGCACTCGCCCGGCGCGACGGCGAGGGTCACGCCGCTCAGCACCTCGATCACGGCGCCGCCCTGGTTGTGCAGCGTGAACGTCTTGGACACGTCGGTGAGGTCTATCATCGGGGTCATAGCCAGCCCTTCCAGCGGAAATAGAGGATCGAGGCGATCACCGAGACCACCATCAGCCCGGAAGCCATCAGCCAGCCCAGCGGATGCCCGGTGCCCGGCAGCACGCCGAAATTCATGCCATAGATCGACGCCACGAGCGTCGGCGGCAGGAAGATCACCGCCACCACCGACAGCACCCGCCCGGCCTCGGTCTGGTCCAGGTTGACCAGGCCCAGCGTCACACCGGTCAGCTGCGCCACCCGCGCCGACAGGAAATCGGCATGCACGATCAACGCCTGGATGTCACGCGTCGTGGCCTTGAGCAGCGGGCGCAGGCTGCGCTCGTCGCGCCACAGCCCGAAGGTGGTCAGCGCCCGGTCCAGCGTCAGCAGCGCGTGGCGCAGGCTGGCCACCGACTCGCCACGCCGGCCGATCTCGCGCACCAGCTGTTCGAGCACGTGGGTCTCGGGGTCGTTGCCGTCGAACAGGGTCTGCGAGGCGCGGTCCAGCGCCTGCCCGTCGCCTTCCAGCAGGTCGGCCAGCCGGGCCACGATCTCCTCGAACAGGCCCAGGAACAGGTGCAGGTGGCTGATGCAACCCGCCGAGGTCGAGGGGGCGTGCCGGTCGAAGGTCTCGAAGGCGCGCGGCGCGTGATAGCGGACGGTCATCATCCGCCGCTCGCTCAGCACGAAGGCCACCGGCGCGGCGATACGCCGGTCGTCGGCGTTGCGGCCGGGGATTGTGACGGTCATCACCTCGCAGCCGTCCTGGCGGTAGAGACGGTTGGAGATCTCGATCTCCTCCATGTCCTCGAGCGTGGGCGCGTCCAGCCCCAGCGCGCCCACCGCCGCGCGTTCGTCCTCGCTGGGCGCGGACAGGTCGATCCAGTCGGCACGCGACAGGTCGCTGCCCTCGGCCAGCGGGCGCAGGGCCCCGTCCTCTATGTACCAGGCGCGCAGCATCAGACCTGGAGCACCGAGGAGACCAGCAACTGGGTATAGGCGTGTTGCGGATCGTCCAGCACCTGGTCGGTCAACCCAGCCTCGACCACATGGCCCGATTTCATCACCATCAAGCGGTCGGCCAGCAGGCGCACCACGGCCAGGTCGTGGGTCACGATGATCGCCGACAGGCCCATGTCGCGCACCAGCCCGCGCAACAGGTCCAGCAGCCGTGCCTGCACGCTCACGTCAAGCCCTCCGGTCGGTTCGTCCATGAAGACAAGCCGCGGGCCGGTCACCAGGTTCCGCGCGATCTGCAACCGCTGCTGCATCCCGCCCGAGAAGGTCGAGGGCCGGTCGTCCACGCGGGCGCCGTCGATCTCGACCCGCTCCAGCCAGTCCAGCGCCTTGCCGCGGATGTCGCCGTAATGCCGCGCGCCCACCGCCATCAGCCGCTCGCCCACATTGCCGCCGGCCGAGACGCCCATGCGCAGCCCGTCGCGCGCGTGCTGGTGGACGAAGGCCCAATCGGTGCGCGCCAGCATCCGGCGCTCGGGTTCGGACATGGTGCGCGTGTCGCGCGGGCCCTCGGCGCGGGTGTCGAAGATCACCTCGCCCGTGTCGGGGGCAAGCTGCCCGGCGAGGCAGTTGAGAAGCGTGGTCTTGCCCGACCCGCTCTCGCCCACGATGCCCATCACCTCGCCGGGATGCAGGTCGAAGGAGACGTCGGCGCAGCCGATATGGGTGCCATAGCGCTTGGTGACGCCGCGGACCGAGAGAAGAGGGCTCATGCCGCGTCCTTTCCGCGATACCCGGCGGCCTGCCGGGTATCGCAATAATCGGTGTCGGAACAGACGAACATGCGCCCGCCCGCGTCGTCCACGATCACCTCGTCGAGATAGCTGTCGGTGGCCCCGCACAGCCCGCAGGGATGATCGGCCTTGGACGGCTCGAACGGGTGATCCTCGAAATCCAGCGATACCACCTCGCAATAGGGCGGCAGCGCATAGATGCGCTGTTCGCGGCCGGCGCCGAAGAGCTGGATCGCCGGGCTGTTGGACAGTTTCGGGTTGTCGAATTTCGGGATCGGCGAGGGGTCCATGACATAGCGCCCCTCGACCTTGACCGGATAGGCGTATGAGGTGGCGATATGCCCGTGCCGCGCGATATCCTCGTAGAGCTTGACATGCATCAGCCCGTATTCCTCCAGCTCGTGCATCTTGCGCGTCTCGCTCTCGCGCGGTTCGAGAAAGCGCAGCGGCTCGGGGATCGGCACCTGGTAGACCAGGATCTGTCCCTCACGCAGCGGCGCCTCGGGGATGCGGTGGCGGGTCTGGATCACGCTGGCCTCATGGGTGGCGGTGGTGGTGGCCACGCCGGCGGTGCGTTCGAAGAAGGCGCGGATCGAGACCGCGTTGGTGGTGCCGTCGGCGCCCTGATCGATCACCTTGAACCGATCCTCCGGGGTCAGCACCGCGGCCGAGACCTGCACGCCGCCGGTGCCCCAGCCATAGGGCATGGGCATCTCGCGGCTGGCGAAGGGCACCTGATAGCCCGGAATCGCCAGCGCCTTGAGCAGGGCGCGGCGGATCATCCGCTTGGTCTGTTCGTCGAGATAGGCGAAATTGTAGTCGGTCATCTGATCCCCCGCCGCGCATCGGCCCTGCCGGGCTTTGTCGCGATGAAAGCCCGTGCGGGCGTGAAGAACGTCATTCCGCGGCCTCCCGCGTCTCCTGCGCCTCGCGGCGCAGCTTGCGCACCAGCTCCAGTTCGGACTGGAAATCGACGTAATGCGGCAGCTTGATATGTTCGAGGAACCCGGTCGCCTGGATGTTGTCGGCGTGATAGAGCACGAATTCCGCGTCCTGCGCCGGGGCGCCGACATTATCCTCGCCCAGCTCCTCCCAGCGCAGCGCCCGGTCCACCAGCGCCATCGAGATCGCCTTGCGCTCGGTCTGGCCAAAGACCAGCCCGTAGCCGCGGGTGAACTGGGCGGGTTCGGTCTTCGAGCCGGTGAACTGGTTCACGGTCTCGCATTCGGTCAGCGTCACCTCGCCGATCTCGACCGCGAAGCCCAGCTCGGGGATTTCCATCTCGACGGGCACGGTGCCGATGCGCAGCTCGCCGACGAAGGCGTGGTTGCGGGCGTAGCCGCGCTGCGTGGAATAGGCCATGGACAGGGTGAACCCCTCGTCCGCCCGGGCCAGCGCCTGAAGCCGCAGGGCGCGGTCCGCCGGCATCTCCAGCGGCTCGCGGGTCAGGTCGGGGGGCGGAGTGTCGTCGCGCGGGGCCTCCTCGATCAGCCCCTCGCGGTTGAGGAATTCGGCCACGCGCGGCACCGGCGCGGGCGCGGGCTCGGCCGGGTGCCCCGGCGCCTCGGGCGGCTCGCCCTCGGCGGCCAGTTTGAAATCCAGCAGCCGGTGGGTGTAGTCGAAGGTCGGCCCCAGGATCTGCCCGCCGGGCACATCCCTGAAGGTGGCCGAGATGCGCCGGTCGCAGGCCATGCGCCCGGTCTCGACCGGGGCCGAGGCGCCGAACCGGGGCAGGGTGGTGCGATAGGCGCGGATCAGGAAGATCGCCTCGATCAGGTCGCCACGCGCCTGCTTGATCGCCAGCGCCGCCAGGTCGGGGTCGTAGAGCGAGCCCTCGGCCATCACCCGGTTTACCGCCAAGGCCAGCTGTTCGCGGATCTGCGCCACCGACAGCTCGGCCAGGCCGGGATCGCCGCGCCGTTCCTCGGCCAGCCAGCCATGGGCGTTCTCGATCGCGCGTTCGCCGCCTTTCACCGCCACATACATCAGAAGACCTCGGTGCTGCGCGGCAGGGCCGCCACGCGGTCGCCGCAGGTGAACAGGAAATCCAGGCCCATGGGATAGAGCGCGGCGTTGGCGCGGAAAGCACCGGTCTCGGGCAGGGAGAGATGCGCCCTCGTCTCGATGCCCGGCCCACGCAGGCGGGCGCCCTCTTCCTCCAGTCGGTCCATCTCGACGATCAGCGTGGCCGAGCGGTCGGGGTAATCCGCGCGCCCCGTGGGATAGGCGTCGAGCGGGGCAAGCTCGTCCCAGCGCCCCAGCGCGAAGAGGCAATCGCCGGGCGCGGCGATCGGCGCGCCGGTGTGGAACGCCACCCAGTCGCGCACGGCCGGGCAATCCGCCGCCCCGGCCAGGTGCAGCGGCGTGTCCGGGTCGCACAGCACCAAGAGCGCCGCGCCGGACGCGGGCGAGAGCGGCGCGGGCGGGGCGGCGCCGGTCACGCTGTGGATCGTGCCGGGGCGAGCCATCGCCTCCATGATCCGGCGAAAGGCTTGGGCCGCCTCGCTCGGAGGGTGGGCGAAGCCGCCTTGAAGCGTATGGGCCTGCATCAGTCCTCTCCCCGCGTCATGGTGAAGAAATCGACCTTGGTCGCGGCGGCCTTGGCGGCGCGGGTGGCGCGGGCGGTGTCGCGCTCCTGCCTGAGCGGCTCCAGCACGGCGGCGTGCAGCCCGTCCGCCGCCTCGGTCTGCATCAGCGCGTCCACCAGGGCCGCGGCCTCGGCATCGGCTTTGCGGCGGCCCTGGACATAGGCGTGGCCGACCGTGCCGCAGTCCAGCGTCAGGGCGCAGCGGATCACGGTCATCTCGCCCAGGTTGAAGGGCGCGCCGGTGCCGCCGGCCCTGCCGCGCAGCATCACCGCGCCGGTCTCGGGCGCGCGCAGCCAGGTGAATGCGGGGCGGGCCGTGCAGGCGTCCAGCAGCGCGGCCACGCGCCCCTCGGGGGCCTTGGCCAGAAGGCTCATCCACGCCTGGCGGTCCGGGTCGGCTTGGTGGGTGTCTTTCATCTCGACAACTTTGCCAATTCCTATACAACTAGACAAACTATAGCGGATTCGCCCCGGCGCGACAGCGGAGTTTCGTGAAGTTTGAATGACGCCCCAGCACCCCGCCGCACCCCGGTCTGGCAGGCCATCGCCGCCAGCCTGCGGGCCGAGATTTCCGAGGGTCGCCGCGCCCCGGGTGACAAGTTGCCGACCGAGGCGCAGCTGGCCGCGCGGTTCGGGGTCAACCGGCACACGGTGCGCCACGCGCTGGCCCACCTGGTAGAGGCGGGGCTGGTGCGCACGCGGCGCGGCTCGGGCGCCTTCGTGGCCGCACGCCCGACCGACTATCCGATCGGGCGGCGGGTGCGGTTCCACGAGAACCTGCTGGCCGCCGGCCGGCATCCCGAGAAACAGGTGTTGAGCCTCGATCGGCGCGCGGCGGCATCCGACGAGGCGCGCGTGCTGGAGGTCGCCGAGGGGGCGCCTGTCTGTGCCTATCACGGGCTGTCGCTGGCCGACGGCCAGCCCATCGCGTTGTTCGAGAGCGTCTTTCCGCTGGACCGGCTGCCGGGGATCGACGCGGTTCTGGGAGACATATCCAGCGTGACCAGGGCCCTGGCCGAGGTGGGTGTGACCGACTACACGCGCGCCTCGACCCGGCTCACGGCGGTGGCGGCGGATGCCACGCAGGCGCTTCACCTGCATCTGCGCGAGGGCGATCCGCTGTTGCGCGCGACCGGGGTGAACGTGGACGCGGCCCGCCGCCCGGTGGAGTTCGGGCGCACCTTCTTCGCCGGCGACCGGGTGACGCTGACGCTGGAGAGTTGAGGCTCAGCCCTCGTACTTGTCGAGGAACGCCGCCGCCGGGAGGCCGCGGAAATCCTCCAGCGCCGCGTGCAGCCGGTCATGCGGCCAGTCCCACCAGGCCAGCGCGATCAGCCTCCGGGCGATCTCGGGCGGCTGGCGGTCGCGCAGCTTGCGCGCAGGCGTGCCGGCAACGATGGTATAGGGCGCCACGTCCCGGGTGACCACGGCGCCCGCCGCCACGACCGCGCCAT
>DOIS01000088.1 GCA_003511785.1 Paracoccaceae bacterium | reverse complement strand
ATGAGTCCTGACCCTAGGCACCGGGCGAACCGATCAGGAAAGGGCGTCAGATGCGGGCATCGACAGGCGGCAGGCATGTGGCCGCGGTCACGGGGCTTGCCGGTGCGGTGGCGCTGCTGCTCACGGCCTTTCCGGTCCAGCTTCGCCCCTATTTCAGTGAAAGCGGTCCGGTCGAGACAGCCTCGGCCTTTGCGCTGGCGCTGGCCGCGCTGGTTTGCCTGGGGCTGCGGCCCCTCTCGCACTGGGCGCATCTGGCAATGCTGTCCCTGCTGCTGGCCGAGCGGGAGTTCGAACCGGAGAGCCTGGCCCCCGACGCCATCCTCCGCCAAGGCGCCGAGGTGGTGGACCTCATGCTACACACCACGCCCGTGCAAGTGGTCCTGGGCCTGTGGCTGCTTGGTGGTTTGGCGGTTTTCACCTAGCCGCACCTGCGTGACGGGCTGCGCAATCGCAATCCGGTGCTGCTTGTTCTGGGGGTCGCGGTGGGCTTTGCCGTGCTGGGACAGGCGGCCGAGGAGCTTTCGGGGCTGGCGGCGACGGTGGATCAGGGCGCAAGCCGACTGATGATTTTCGAGGAACTGTCCGAGCTTTACTTCGCGCTGGGCGTTCTGTGCGCTGCCGGCATGGGGTGGCGGCAGCAGAGAAGGTCGACCCCATAGCCACGCACCGCCCGGCCCTTGGCGGTCAGCCTCTGTGCTCGAGATCCTCGATCCGCTGCTGCGCCTGGATCTCGGTCAATTCGGCATTGAAGGACTCGCCCTGCCGCTCGCACAGCTCGCGCAGCTTTATGGCGGTTTCCTCGTGCATCGGCTCGTCCGGTGCCTCGGTCTCGGGGGTGGCGGCGATGGTTTTCAGAAGCGCCGCGCTTTGGGGTGTTTTGGTCATCGAGCTTCTCCGCTAGAACTGAAACCCCGGCCGGGCCGGGGGAGTCGATGGAAAAACGCAGGACGGACCCAAGGGGTTCCGGCAAAGGAGCGCGCATGGTCGAGAGTTTGAGCGAAGCGGCGGCAGAGGTGCGGCAGAACGCCCATGCCCCTTATTCCAACTTCAAGGTGGGCGCGGCGCTGCGGGCGGCCTCCGGCAAGATCTATGTCGGCTGCAATGTCGAGAACGTGGCCTATCCGCAGGGCACCTGCGCCGAGGCGGGTGCGATCGCGGCGATGGTCGCGGCGGGCGAGACCGAATTGGTCAAGGTGCATGTGATCGCCGACGCGCCTATGCCGGTGACGCCCTGCGGCGGTTGCCGCCAGAAACTGGCTGAGTTCGGGCGCGGGGTGACGCCGGTGACCATGTCCACCACGCGCGGCGAAAGCATGACCATGACGCTCGACGAGCTGCTGCCCGGCGCCTTCAACACCGCCCATATCGAACCGAAGGGATGAGCATGGACGCGCGCGCCGTCATCGCCGCGCTGCGCCGGGGCGAGACCCCGGACGACGCGGCGCTGGCTTGGTTCGCGCAAGGTCTCGCCGATGGCGGGGTCAGCGATGCGCAGGCCGGGGCCTTCGCCATGGCGGTCTGCCTGAAGGGGCTCAGCCCCGAGGGGCGCACCGCGCTGACGCGTGCCATGCGCGACAGCGGCGAGGTGCTGAAGTGGCAACTCGACGGGCCGGTGATCGACAAGCACTCCACCGGCGGTGTGGGCGATTGCGTCTCGCTCCTGCTGGCGCCGGCGCTGGCGGAATGCGGCGGTTACGTGCCGATGATCTCGGGGCGGGGGCTGGGCCATACCGGCGGCACGCTGGACAAGCTGGACGCGATCCCCGGCGTGGTGACGCAGATGCCGCGCGCGCGGTTGCGACAGATCGTGGCCGAGACGGGCTGCGTCATCGCCGGCGCCTCGGCGAAGATCGCGCCGGCCGACCGGCGGCTCTATGCGGTGCGCGACGTGACCGCCACGGTGGAGAGCCTCGATCTCATCACCGCCTCGATCCTCTCCAAGAAGCTGGCCGCCGGGCTTCAGGCGCTGGTGCTCGACGTCAAGACCGGCAGCGGGGCCTTCATGAAATCCCGGGACGAGGCCCGCGCCCTGGCCCGTGCCCTGGTCGAGACTGCCAATGACGCGGGCTGCCGGACCACCGCGCTGATCACGGACATGAGCCAGCCGCTGGTGCCCAGCCTGGGCAATGCGCTGGAGGTGGCCGAGGTGATGCGGGTGCTGGTCGCGGGAGACGAGGCGGCGCCGCTGGCGCAACTTTCCGCCGCGCTGGGCGGCGCGGTGCTGGTCGATGCGGGACTGGCGGAGAGCGCGGCGGAGGGCGAGACGCGCCTTTTGGCCGCGCTGCGCGAGGGCCGCGTGGCCGAGCGGTTCGGGCGCATGATCGCCGCGCAGGGCGGGCCCTTGGGGTTCGTCGAGCAATGGGACCGGCTCCTGCCCGAAGCGACAGTGATCCACGAGGTCTGGGCCGACCGCGCGGGCCATGTCACCGCCATCGACGGCGAGGCGCTGGGCCTGATCGTGGTGGGGCTGGGCGGCGGGCGGCAGATCGAAAGCGACCGGATCGACCCTTCGGTGGGGCTGGCCAATGTGGTGCGGCTGGGCGCGCGGGTCGAGAAGGGCCAGCCGCTGGCCGTGATCCACGCCGCCCGCGAGGACAGCGCCCGCCGCGCCTCCGACGCGGTGCGCGCGGCAATCACCATCGGCGACGCCGCCCCGACCCCGCCCGACCTGGTCCTGGAAAGGATCGCCCCGTGAGCCGCGCCTTCCTCGTAGTGATGGACTCGGTCGGAATCGGCGGCGCGCCGGATGCCGCGCACTACTTCAATGGCGACCGTCCCGACACCGGCGCCAACACGGTGGGCCACATCGCCCAGGCCTGCGCCGAGGGGCGCGCGGAGGAGGGGCGCAGCGGCCCCCTGCGCCTGCCCACGCTCGACGCGCTGGGGCTGGGCGCGGCGGTCCGGCTGGCCTCGGGCGCCGAGACGCCGGGGCTGGAGGCCGAGCCGACAGGCCTCTGGGGGGCCGCGACCGAGACCTCGCGCGGCAAGGACACGCCCTCGGGGCATTGGGAACTGGCCGGGCTGCCGGTGCCGTGGGACTGGCACTACTTCCCCGACACCCATCCCGCCTTTCCGGCGGAGTCTTCGGCGCGGGTGGCCGCGCTGGCCGGAACCGGCGGCATCCTGGGCGATTGCCACGCGCCCGGCACCGCGATCATCGACCGGCTGGGCGCCGAGCACATGCGCTGCGGCTGGCCGATCTGCTATACCTCGGCCGACAGCGTCTTCCAGATCGCCGCCCATGAAGAAGCATTCGGGCTGGACCGGCTGATCCGGCTCTGCGCCGATCTCGCGCCCATGTTGCACGAGATGCGCGTGGGCCGCGTGATCGCGCGCCCCTTCACCGGCAGCCCCGAGGCCGGGTTCACCCGTACCGCGAACCGCCGCGACTTCGCCATCGCGCCCCCGGCGCCGGTGTTGAGCGACTGGGTGCAGCAGGCCGGTGGCGCGGCCCATGCCATCGGCAAGATAGGCGACATCTTCTCGATGCAGGGCTTCGACACCAGTGTGAAGGGCGACGACGCCACCCTGATGCGCCACCTCTCCCGCGCCGTGGACGAGTCGGGCGAAGGGAGCCTGACCTTCGCCAATTTCGTGGAGTTCGACAGCCTTTACGGCCACCGCCGGGACGTGTCGGGCTATGCCCGTGCGTTGGAGTGGTTCGACGGCGAAATCGCCCGCCTCCTGCCGCGCCTGCGCGCGGGCGACCTGATGATCCTCACCGCCGATCACGGCAACGATCCCACCTGGAGCGGCACCGACCACACGCGCGAACGGGTTCCGGTGCTCTGTGCCGGGCGTGGGGCGGGGGCGCTGGGGCAGGTGGGCTTCGCCGACGTGGCCGCCAGCATCGCCGCCCATCTGGGCGTGCCGGGGCAGGGGGCGGGGCACAGCTTTCTCTAGGCTTGGCGCCTTGCGGCCCGGGGCCGTCCGGTCCAAAACAGGGCAATCACCGAAGGAGAGCCGCCCATGTCCGATCCGTTGACCGTCGTCACGCACCCGCTGGTGCAGCACAAGCTGAGCCTGATGCGGGCCAAGGACACCTCCACCGCCAGCTTCCGGCGGCTCCTGCGCGAGATCACCCTGCTTCTCGCCTATGAGATCACGCGCGAAATGCCGCTGACCACCCAGGGCGTCGAGACGCCCATGGAAGAGATGGACGCGCCGATCCTGGCGGGCAAGAAACTGGCGCTGGTCTCGATCCTGCGGGCCGGCAACGGGATGCTCGACGGGGTGCTGGAGCTGATTCCCTCGGCCCGCGTGGGCTTTGTCGGGCTCTACCGGGACGAGGCCACGCTGAAGCCCGTGCAATACTATTTCAAGGTGCCCGAGGGACTGAACGACCGGATGGTGATCGTGGTCGATCCGATGCTGGCCACAGGCAACAGCACCGTCGCGGCGGTCGATCTGCTGAAACAGGCCGGTGCGACCGACATCCGCTTCCTGTGCCTGCTGGCGGCGCCCGAAGGGGTGGCGCGGATGCAGGAGGCACACCCGGACGTGCCCATCGTCACCGCCGCGCTCGATCGCGAGTTGAACGAGAAGGGCTATATCCTGCCCGGGCTGGGCGACGCCGGCGACCGGATGTTCGGCACGAAATAGGCCCTTCGCCGCGGCGGATGCGGCGAAAACGCGGCACAACCAAGGCTTTACTGCGGCTTGATTTTATCCCATCATCGCTCAAAGCTTGTGGGGGCATGCATGAGGATAACCAGACTGGTCGCCCTGGCCGTGATCACGGCCACAACCGGCCTTACCACCGGCGTGGGCGCGCAGAACCTGCGCAGCGCCGGGCCGCCCGCGGAATTCCCGCCCTCGTCCTATGCTGGCAAGCAATACGTGGACAGCCGCGGCTGCGTCTACATCCGCGCGGGCATCGACGGGGCCACGACCTGGGTGCCGCGCGTGACCCGCGACCGCAAGCAGGTCTGCGGCTACAAACCTTCTCTTGGAGGGCAGCAGGTGGCCAGCACCGCGCCCGCCCGTCCCGCCGCCAAGCCCGAGGTCATCACCATCGAGGCCAGCCCGACCGCGCCACGCGCCACCGCGCCGCGCCCGGTGCCGG
>DOIS01000321.1 GCA_003511785.1 Paracoccaceae bacterium | reverse complement strand
ATGATGCACAGGACCGGGTCCCAGTAGATGCCCACGGCAATATCGCACATCCCCCGGTCCAGCACCTCTTTCAACACGAAGGTGGAATCTGAGGGCGCACCGCCGCCCGCGTTGTCGGCGAAATCCGCCAATACGAAGGGGAAGCGTTCGCCCGCCTGGACCCGGTCCAGCGCCTCGGGGATCGTCGGGTAGTCCGCACGCAGCTGCTCCCGCAACCCCCAGAGCCGGTCTGCGAACTCGCGCGCGACGGCTTCGGCCTTCTCGGCGTCGCCGTCGGTGATGGCGATCATGCGGGTGCCGACCCGCGGGCTATCGCCCCAGGGAAAGCCGTGGGTCAGGGACAGGCTGAGGATGCCATCGCGGCCTTCGCGCGCCATCATCGCATCGACGAAACCGCGCATCGGCTCGAACGGGGTGTGATACATTGTCAGCATCCGGCAGTCATGGTCGCGCATCACGGGCCTGATCTTGCCCTCGGCGGTATCCGCGACGATCGAGAACAGCTCCCGCGCCCGCTCGCGGCTGTCGGTATGGGGGTATTCCTTGTAGGCGACGATGGCATCCATCGCTTCCATCATCTCTTCGGTCAGGTGATGATGCGGGTCCAGCTCCATTCCGATCACCGCCCCTCGCCCAGAATGGCGCGGGCGCGAGTGGCGAGGTCGCCTTCGCAGCCGTCGTATCCCTCGGCGATCATCGCCCCATGCATGCTGAACAGCACGATGTCGGGCCGGGCCGCCTCGATGTCGGCGAGGATCTCGTCGCGATAGCCTTCATACACCGCGCGGATCGTCGGGCCGGCGGGCTGGGCGAAGGCCGACAGGCTTTCTACGACGTCCCATCCCCGAGCCTCGGCGGCGGCGCGCCATTCGTGCAGCGGGGCGGAAAACAGGTTGGGCGCCTCCTCGGTCGCCCCGCGCGACAGGAAGGTTTCCTCGAAGGATTGCGCGCCGGTCGGGATCGGCGAAAAGCTGTTGGTCTCGGTGGCGATCCCGGCGATCAGGACTTTCATTTGGGTGGTCTTTCCTCGGCTGTCGTGAAGGCCATGGCCAGTTGGGCCGTCAGGTGAATCACGATGATGGTGAAGGCGATGGGAATGGCGATGCCGAACACCGTCATCGGCACATCCATGGTTTCCGCCTGGCGGCCCGCCAGCCGCGCGAGATAGCCGCGGGCCGGGTTCATGTTGGGGCCGAAGGCGGAATACCACAGGATCGGAGCCACGAAGACGAACACCCCCGCGCTCCGCATCACGGCGCGCACCCGTCCGGCCGCCCCGGCTGTCGCCTGGAATTGCGGAAACAGAGAGGGATCGGCGTTCAGCCGGAACGCGCAGGAGGCGCCAAGAGCCCGGCCCAGACCATCGAGAAGCGCGCCAACTCTTCGGTCCAGGCCGGGGGTTGCGCCAGAAAATAGCGCGCAACGACCTGCCAGCCTGCGGCGCCGAGCAGCACCAGCACCGCGATCAGGGCGCAGAACAGGACCGCCCGGTGCAGGCCGTGGGACAGGCGGTCCAGCATGGTGGCCATCGCGCGCATCGGATCAGTCCGCGATCGCCGCTTTCCAGGCGTCGAGCGCGCCCTCCGGCATCGGGATGTCGGGTCAGATCGCCTGCGAGGCCTCGCGGAACTCGCCTCGGGCGGCGTCGTCCAACTCGATCACCTCCACGCCGGCCTCGGCAAGGCGCTCCAGCACGGTGGTCTGCTCGGCCAGCCAGGCGCGGTTGGCTTCGGTCGCGACCTTTATGGCCTCATCGACGGTGGCGCGCTCTTCATCGGAGAGGGATGGATACCAGTCCTCCGAGATGATCGCGGCGCGCGAGGACGGCGTGATTTGGGCATCTGTGAAATGCTTGATGAAGCCGGTATGTCCGAACAGCAGCGGCACGAAGGACGGGTTGATGTAACCGTCCGCCACCCCGGTCTGCAACGCGTTGGGCACCTCGGCCCAGCTGACGATGGTGCCTTGCGCCCCCCAGGACCTGAAGATCTCGATCTGGGCCTCGTCCAGGGCGCGCATCCGAAGACCGTCCATGTCCGCCATGGACCGGACCGGCGTATCGGTGGTGAAGATGCCGGCCGCGTCGCCCAGATAGACGACGTCCGCGACGCGGACCCCCTTGGGTGTCGTGGCCGCGTTGATGCGCTCCAGCATTCCCCCTTCGTTCAGCGCCTTGTCCACCTGCTGATGGTTCTCGAAGAAATAGGGCAGGAACACGCCGAAGATCGTTCCGTCCAGGGTGCCGGCGGATTTCACGTCAGACATGGACACTTCCAGCAGGCCCTGGCTGACCTGGTCCAGCTTCTCGGCCTCGCCGCCGAGCGCGCCCGCTCATATTCAACAGCCTCCATCCCGTTGGCGTTGAGATGCTCGACGAAGGCATTTGCTCAGACATAGGTTCCCGAGTCCATACTGGCGGGACTGTCGAGGGCCACCTTGACTTCGGCCAGCGCCGTGGCGGCGAAGCCCAGGACGAGGGCCGCAGAGGCGCCTGCGAGGGCATGTTTGAAGGTCATGTCTTTTCTCCCTGAGTTGTCGTTTTCTAGTTCCACAATCCCATCAGCCTCGGCAGGATCAGAGTGATGTCCGGCACGAAGACCAACAGGCCGAGCACGAGCAACTGGGCGATCACGAAGGGGATGACCTTCGCCGCCAGCGACCAGTAGTTCATTCCCGTCACCGTCGAGACGATCAGCAGGCACCCTCCCAGCGGTGGCGAGATCAAGCCGACGGAGAGGTTGAAGCAGATCACGATGCCCAGGTGCACCGGGTCGGCGCCGTTCAGCAGGGCGGCGGGCGCCAGAAGCGGCACCAGCAGGGCCAGCGCCACGGTAATGTCCAGCACCATGCCCGCGACGATGAAAATCAGGTTCATCAGCAGGAGAAACCCGACCGGCCCAAGCCCCAGCCGCTCGACCGCGAGCGAAATCGCCTGCGGAACCCGTTCCAGCGAGGCGACATGGCCGAGGGCCGCCACGGCGCACAGGATGATGAAGATCGACCCGGTCAGGATCGCGGTGCGCTCGAGGCTTTCGCGCAGATCCGTGATCGACAGCCCGGCATAGAAGAAGCCGCCCAGGAACGCGGCCAGCACCGCGACCGCCGCGGCCTCGGTCGGGGTCATCCAGCCGAACACGATGCCGCCGACGATGATCAGCGGCAGGCTCAGCGCCGGCAGCGCGATCCGAAGCGCAGGCAGGATCGGCACGGCCTCTTCTCTGGCGATGCGCGGATGATCCTCTTTCCAGGCGAAATAGGCGTTCATCCCGAACAGGGCCGTGGCGAGCAAGAGCCCCGGAACGATCCCGGCCACGAACAAGGCCGCGACCGAGGTTTGCATCAGCGCCCCGTAGAAGATCAGGATGATCGAGGGCGGCACGATCGGGCCGATGATCGCCGACGCCGCCGTGATCGCCCCGGCATAGGTCTCGGAGTAG
>DOIS01000076.1 GCA_003511785.1 Paracoccaceae bacterium | reverse complement strand
CCCCCCCACACCCCCCCCCCCCTTTTTTTTTCGCCCGTCGGTGGGGCGAGCCTCGCTTTCGGCGATCACCTCTCCCTCGGCGTCGTCAGTGTTGGTGGCCTGGCCCAGCCGCACGGTGAATTCATAAGCCTTCAGCGCGTCGGTGACATAGGGCACCGTCTTTGTCGCCTCGCCCAGCGCCACGGCCAGCACGCCGGTCGCCTCCGGGTCGAGCGTGCCGGCATGGCCTGCCTTCTTCGCGCCCAGCGCCCAACGCACCTTGTTCACCACGGCGGTCGAGGTCGGCCCGGCGGGTTTGTCCACCACCAGCCAGCCGGAAATATCGCGTCCCTTGCGTGTGCGTCCCATGGACCAGTCCTCGCCTCTGCCAAGGCGCGCGGGTTAGCGTAGCCGCCCGGCGCTGTCAAACCGCGCCGCGCGTCACTCGGGCACGACCACGCCGACGATCGGACCCATCGGGAAGCCCGGATCGCGCCGGCCCATCCCGGGTGCGTAGAGCCGCGAGATGTTGCCATCGAAATAGAGCGCGTTGGGCAGGTCGAGGGCGTCGCGGAACAGCCGCCCGAACTCGTGGAAGGTCACCGTCTCGCGCGAAATGGCAAAAACCGCGCGGGTGCCGTCGCGGCTGGTGCCTACGCCGTTGCGGACATAGCGCGAGGAGCTGTCGGGCAAAAAGCGCGGGTGCAGTTCCCCGTCGATCACCAGCATCGGGCCGGACTGCGTCGCATCGCGGCAATCGGGCCTCAGCGCCAGGAAATCCTGCGTCTCGATCACGTCGGCGCGGCCCGGGCGGATACAGAAAACGCCGTTGGGCAGCAGGCCGAAATTGCCCGGGCCCGCATTGGGGACCACGCGCATCACCTCGACCCCGCCCTCGCGGTAATGGCCAACCGGGCTGCGGTCGTCGTGATACATGCCCGCGTTCATCGCAAAGCCCAACTGCTTGCCCCGCTCGGCCAGCGCGGCGTCCAGTATCGCGAAATGGCCCCAGGGCTTGCCGGAACTGTCGGCCAGGAACAGGCGCAGGTCGGCGCGGGCTGCATCGACTTCGCAAACCGTGTAGTCGATGCCGTCATGTGTCAGGTCACGGCAGGTGACGGGCGCCTCGGCGGCGATCGGAGCACCATGCGCCAGCCCCAGCGCCATCAGCGCCGCGCGCAGACGTCCAGCCCGTTTCAATCGTCCAGATCGCGGCGCACCGCGTCCTGCTCGAACATGCGGCGGGTGTCATCCAGCCGGTCGAAGGTCTCGTCCAGCTGAAAGCGCAGGTCGGGCGCGTATTTCAGCCCCAGCTTCTTGCCGACGATGCGGCGCAGCTCGCCCTTGTTGCGGGCGAGAAAGCCGATTGCCTCGTCCTGCCCCTTGCCGCCCAACGGCAACACATAGGCGGTCGCGATCTTGAGATCGGGCGAGACGCGCGCCTCGCCCACAGTGACCGACAGCCGGTTCAGCTCGGGGTCGTGAATGTCGCCCCGTGCCAGCACCTCCGAGAGGGTGCGCCGGATCAATTCGCCCACGCGCAACTGGCGCTGGCTGGGTCCCGGTCCATCGTGAAACTTGTTCTTGGCCATATCTCCGATCTATGCGCATTGCGGGCCTTTGCCAAGCCGGGCCTGACGCGGTAACAGGCGGGCGAGCGATTTTGCGTCGCGTTTTTTTGGGAGAAGCGGCCATGACACATAAACCGGGAATCGTCGTCACGGGAGCGTCGGGCCGGATGGGGCAGATGTTGATCCGCACGATCTGCGACAGCGACCGGGCGCATCTGGTCGGCGCGTTGGAGCGGCCGGGCCACGACTGGCTGGGGCGCGACGTGGGCGAGGCGATGGGCGGCGCGGCGCTGGGCGTGCCGGTGACCGACGACCCGCTGGAAGCCTTCGCCCGGGCGCAGGCGGTGATCGACTTCACCGCGCCCGAGGCGACGTTGGAGTTCTCCCAGATCGCGGCGCAGGCCCGGGCGGTGCATGTGATCGGCACCACAGGTTTTTCGTCGGACCAGCTTGCGGCCTTGAAGCCCGCCGCACGGCACGCCGTGATCGTCCGGGCCGGCAACATGAGCCTGGGCGTCAACCTGCTGGTGCAACTGACCCGGAAGGTCGCCGCCGCGCTGGATGTGGATTTCGACATCGAGGTGATCGAGGCGCATCACAAGCACAAGGTGGACGCGCCCTCGGGCACGGCGCTGATGCTGGGCGAGGCGGCGGCCGAGGGGCGCGGCGTGGCGCTGGACCAGGTGTCCGAGCGCGGACGCGACGGGATCACCGGCGCGCGAGGCGCCGGCGCCATCGGCTTCTCGGCGGTGCGTGGCGGCGACATCGTGGGCGAGCATGACGTGCTCTTCGCGGGAGAGGGCGAGCGCATCGTGCTGCGCCACGTGGCGACCGACCGGGCGATCTTTGCCCGCGGTGCGCTCAAGGCCGCTCTTTGGGGGCAGGAGAAGCAGCCCGGCGAATATGACATGGTGGATGTGCTGGGCCTGCGCGATCCGATCTAGGGCGAGACCCAGGCGATGATCGGCGGCACGGTCAGGATGCTGGCCGCCGTCGAGATCAGGATCGCGGTCGAGACCCGATGCGGCGCGATGCCGTAATGCTGCGCCAGCATGTAGACATTGCCCGCCACGGGCAGCGCCGCACTGGCGATCACCACGGCCGCCGCGTAGGGGTCCAGCGGGAACAAGACCAACACCCCAACCGCGACAAGGGCCGGGTGGATCACAAGCTTGCCAAAGGCGAGCCAGCCGGCGACCTCGATCCTCTCGGCGCTTCGGCCGGCCAGCGAGGCGCCGATAGCGAAGAGCGCGCCGGGTGTTGCCGCCCCGCCCAGGATCGAGAGGAAATCGTTCAGCGGCGCGGAGATCGGGATCTCGAAGGCAGACCACAGCAACCCGGCGGTGATCGCCACGATCATCGGGTTCTTCACCAGCCCCAGCCCGATCAGCCGCAGCGTGGCCAGCCGCACCCGCCCGTCGCGCCCCCCGTTGATGAGGATCACGATCAGCGACGAGAACACGATCAGGTCGGTCGCCAACACCAGCATGATCGGCGCCAGCGCCTGCTCGCCGAAGAGCCGCGACAGCATGGGGATGCCCAGGAATCCCACATTGCCGATCGCCACGCATTGCGCCTCGACCGTCGCAGTGGGCGCATCCAGCCTTCGCAGGAACGCCACCAGGAGCCCCAGCCCATAGGCGAAGGCGGTGCCCCAGAGATAGCCGGCCACCAGCCGCCCGTCCCAGATCTCGGCAAGCGAGAGATTGGCGGCAAAGCGGAACAGCATCGCCGAGAGAGCGAAGAAGAACACGAACTTGGTGAGATAGGCCGTGGCCTCGGCCGTGAAGAACCGCGTGTGCCCGGCCCAGAAGCCCAGGCCGATGATCGCGAAGAACGGCAACGTGCGGATGAAGATTTCGACCATGACGGGTGGAGTAGCCCGGCCTGCCCGCCCCGTCCAGAGCGGTTCGACCCTGCGTCAACGGCGGGAACCCGGCCCGGTCTGGCAAGTTCACAAAGGAGAAGGCAGCCGCATTCTGCGCGCGAAGCCAATCGCTCTATATGTTGTGCGACGCTTGGCGCGGATGGCCGGGACGGCTAACCTGCGACGGGGTTGGAGGAGGCAGGCATG
>DOIS01000007.1 GCA_003511785.1 Paracoccaceae bacterium | reverse complement strand
CTGATCCTGATCGCCAACACCGAATATGCGGGTGAAATCAAGAAATCTGTTTTTACCCTGCTGAACTACATGCTGCCCGAAAAAGGCATCATGCCGATGCACTGCTCGGCCAACCATGCCAACGGCAACCCCGTCGATACCGCGGTGTTCTTCGGCCTCTCGGGCACTGGCAAGACCACCCTCTCTGCCGATCCCGAGCGTACGTTGATCGGGGATGACGAGCACGGCTGGTCGGATCGCGGAACCTTCAATTTCGAAGGCGGCTGCTATGCCAAGACCATCAACCTCAACCCCGAGGCCGAACCGGAAATCTACGCCACCACCTCGAAATTCGGCACCGTGATCGAGAACATGGTGTTCGACCCCGAGACCTTCGAGCTTGACTTCGACGATGACAGCCTGACAGCGAACATGCGCTGCGCCTACCCGCTGAACTACATCTCGAACGCCTCCGAGACCGCTCTGGGGGGCCATCCCAAGAACATCATCATGCTGACCTGCGACGCCTTCGGTGTACTGCCGCCGATCGCGCGGCTGACGCCCGCGCAGGCGATGTATCACTTCCTGTCCGGCTTCACCTCCAAGGTCGCAGGCACCGAGCGCGGCGTGACCGAGCCCGAGCCCACCTTCTCGACCTGTTTCGGCGCGCCCTTCATGCCGCGTCGCCCCGAGGTGTATGGCAACCTGCTGCGCGAGAAGATCGCCCAGCACGGCGCCACCTGCTGGCTGGTCAATACCGGCTGGACCGGCGGCGCCTACGGCACCGGCTCGCGGATGCCGATCAAGGCCACGCGCGCGCTGCTGACCGCGGCGCTCGACGGCTCGTGGGCCGAGGCCGAGTTCCGCAAGGACCCGAACTTCGGGTTCGACGTGCCGGTGGCCGTGCCCGGCGTGGCCGAGGTGCTGCTGGATCCGCGCCGCACCTGGGACGATCCCGAGTCCTATGACCGCCAGGCGGCCAAGCTGGTGCAGATGTTTGCCGACAATTTCGCGCAGTATCTGCCTTACATCGACGAGGACGTGAAGGCCGCCGCCATCGGCTGACCTCGCACCCGCCCCATGACACGGCCCGGTCGCCCGCGCGGCCGGGCCTGTTTCGTGGCTCACACGGCTGCGGTAGCCTTGGCTTGCGCACCGCGCAACTCCTCGAAATGATCGAAGGCGACCTCGGCCCAGCCGGTGCCACGCGTGGCGCTGGCCAGGCTGCGGTGCAGTTCTTCCTGCGCCGACGCCGGGATCAGCGCGTTGAACAGTTCCCAGCCCGGCGCGCCCCGGTTCGCCTCGAAGCCCAGCACCTGACCCTTGAGCCCGCTGACCAACGGCACCATGTCGCCCACGAAGATCGATGGCAGGTGCATCTCAACGCGCAGGATCGGTTGCAAGAGGGTCGTGCCCGCCTCGGCCAGCGCCTCGCGCAGGGCGGTCTTGCCGGCGGTGCGAAAGGCGAAGTCCGAACTGTCCACCGAATGGGCCTTGCCGTCCTTGAGCGTCACCTTCAGGTCCACGACCCGGTGTCCGTGCGGCCCCTCGAGCAGCGCCTCGCGAGCACCGGCCTCGACAGCGGGGATATAGTTGCGCGGAACCGCGCCGCCCTTCACCACCTCCTCGAAGAAAAAACCCGCTCCCCGCGGCAGGGGCGCGACCCCGATGACCACCTCGGCGAACTGCCCGGCCCCGCCGGATTGCTTGCGGTGACGGTGGCGCATCTCGGTGCCACGGGCGACGGTCTCGCGGTACTCCGGCGGCACCGGCTCGGCCTCGATCTCCAACCCAAAATCGGACGAAAGCTTCTCGACCAGCCGACGCATGTGCAGCGGCCCCTGGGTGCCCAGCACCGCCTTGCCGGTCTGCTCATCCTGGCCGAGCCTAAGGCCCGGGTCGATCTCGGCCAACCGGTGCAGGGCGCTGGACAGGCGCACGTCGTCCTTCTCATGGACGGGCGCGACCATCTGGGAAAACACCGGCGGGCGGGCGGTGGCCCAATCGGGCAATGGGCGGGCACCGTCCGCCGTGCAGATCAGACCGGGCGCTAGGTGGTCCGACTTCACCGCCAGGCCCACCTCGCCGCGCGCCAGGGCGGGCCGGGGCGTCTTCGCGTCCAGGTCGGTAACGCTGCTGACCGTGCCGCCGGCCAGCGGCGCGCCTGCCTCGACATCCGCCCCGATGGCGCGCATGGCCACCAGCTTTCCGATATGTTTGCGTATATCGCCGAAGATGCTGATCGCCGCGGCGCCGTCCCCCTCGGCCCGGGCGCGGGCGGTGCGGTATTCCGGCGCCTCATGGCGCATCGCCTTCATCAGCCGGCGGACCCCGTTGCCGTGACTGGCCGCCCCGAGAAAGGCGGGCACCAGGTCGTGCCGTTGCAGCACCCTGGCCGCCACCTCGTAAAGTTCTTCGCTGGGCGGCTGCCTGTCCTCGATCAGTTGTTCCAGAACGTGATCGTCGAAATCCGAGAGCGACTCCAGAAGCTCGGTCCGCGCCTCCTGTTCGCGTGCGACGGCGCTTTCCGGCAGTTCGATCAGGGCCGAAGGCTGCTCCTCGCGATAGCGCCAGGCGCGTTCCGAGATCAGGTCCACCGCGCCCACGATCTCGCCGCCCTCCCGGATCGGCACTTGCCGCAGTACGATATGGTGGCCGCAATAGGCCTGAAGCGCGGCGACGATCTCGCGGATGCGCCCGCCCGGCGCATCCATCTTGTTGATGAAGAGCGAGCACGGGATGCCCGCGGCCTCGGTCAGCCGCAGATAGGGCGCCACCAGCACCGCCGCCTCGGGGTCGGGCGGCACGCAGATCACCGCCTCGTCGCTGGCGGCGAGTGCCGGGCCGACATAGGCCAGCGCGTCCGGCCCGCCCTGGATGTCGATGGCCAGCCACGGCTCCTCGAGATAGGAAAAGGCGCTCATGCGTACCGTCCCGGCGATGTCGAAATGCTGCGCGCGCCCTTCCAGCCCGCAGAGGTGATCGACAAGCGTGGTCTTGCCGGATTGGGTGGGGCCGATAACGGTGAATACGCGCATGGCGACGGGTCTCCTTCTCGGGTGGCGCCGATTGCATCGCGCCCGATCGGAAGTACCGGGAAAGGCGCCACCGCGCTTCCCGGTCCGGGTCCGTATGAATCTACCTGCCTCGCGCCGGGCGAACGAGCCGTCTAGCACATTTCAAGTGTCCGGGATTCCACCCGGCCCCGTCAAGAATGCGAATGGCCGCGCCCGCCTCGCGTTCGTCCTTTCTCTTGCCGAAAAAACCGCCGGGGGAGGCGCGCTGCGCCCGGGGGCAGAGCCCCCGCACATAATGACTTGCGCCCGCAGGGCGCACCGTTGGACTCCGGGCTCGCCCCGGCCGTCAATCGTAGCTGCGCTGATCCTCGATCACCACGCCATCGCGCGGCAGGCTACCCGGTGCGACGACCTCGACCGCGCCCTTGAGCTTGAGCACCTCGGCCACCGATTTGGCGTAAGCGGCCTCGTCCCCGCCCTCGGCCTCGATCCGCACGGTCATCGCGTCCATCTCGCCGTCGCGCGAGGCGATGACCCGGGCGCGGGCGATCTCGTCATGCTTGGCCACCAGTTGCGCCACCTGTTCTGGACGCACGAACATGCCCTTGATCTTGGTGGTCTGATCGGCGCGGCCCATCCAACCCTTGATGCGCATGTTGGTGCGGCCGCAGGGGCTCTCGCCCTCCATCACCGCCGACAGGTCGCCCGTGGCGAACCGGATCAGCGGGTAATCGGGGTTGAGCGCGGTCACGACAACCTCGCCCACC
>DOIS01000069.1 GCA_003511785.1 Paracoccaceae bacterium | reverse complement strand
GCCACCTCAAGGTTCAGCCCCAGCCCGATCCCCTGCCCCGCCAGCATCCGCGCCAGCACCCGGCCCGACAGCGCCAGGTAGGGCGATGCGCGCCCGGTGAAGGCGGCCAGCCGCTCCTCGCGGTCGAAGGCCAGCACGAAGGTGCCGTCGGCCAGCTCGAAGCTCTCGGGGTCCACCTGGTCGCCGCTGGCCTCGCGCTTAAGCAGCAGGAACAGTTCGCTGTCGGCCACCCGCTCGAAAAAGCGCAGCCGGGCCGCGTCGTCTGCGGGCGCGGCCTGCATGGCGGCATGGGCCGCGTCCAGCGCGGTCTCGGGCGTCTCGGGGGTCTTTGGGGCTTCGGTCATCAATCCTCCATCACCGCGCGCACCCGTGCGCGCAGCACCGGCAGCAACTCGGTCTCGAACCACGGGTTCCGCTTCAGCCATGCGGTATTGCGCCAGGACGGGTGAGGCAAGGGAAAGACCTGCGGCGCATGATCCCGCCAGCAGGCCACGGTCTCGGTCACGCCGGCGCGGGTGCCGAGGTGCCAGCGATGCGCGTGCCCGCCCACAAGGATCTTCAGCCGGAGGTCGGGAAACGCGTCCATCACCTGCCCGTGCCAGGTGCGCGCACAGACGGGCGGCGGCGGCAGGTCGGATTTCTTCGCGTCATAGCCCGGAAAGCAGAAGGCCATCGGCACCACGGCCACCCGGTCCAGGTCGTAGAATTCGGCCTCGGACAGGCCCAGCCAGTCGCGCAGGCGGTCGCCCGAGGGGTCGGTGAAGGGCCGGCCCGATGCGTGCACCCGCGCCCCCGGCGCCTGGCCCGCGATCAGCAGGCGCGCGCCGGGGCGGAACCACACCACCGGGCGCGGCGCGTGGGCGGTCGCGGTGGCCTGGAACCGTTCAGTGCACAGGCGGCAGGCTTCGATGGCGCGGGCAAGCTCGGACATTGCGTCGGATATAGGCGCGGGCCCAGGCCGATAAAGGGCGCTCACGCCCCTGCCTTGCGCGCAACCGGCAACGGCAGGTGCAATTCCAGTTCGGACCCGTGCCGGGCCGCGGTGCGCGCGCCCATGCCGCGCAACAGCGCCAGCATCCCTTCGTTCCGGGCATGGACGAAAGCCACGAAACAGGTGATCCCGTCGGCCACCGCCTGATCGCCCAGAGCCGTCACCAGAAGCCGGCCCAGCCCGCGGCGCTGGAACCGATCCACGATGGTCACGGCCATCTCGGCCCGCTCGGGCGCGCCGGCAAAGCGGATATAGCGGGCGATGCCCATCGGCGCGGGGTGGTCCTCGCGGGTGAGCGCGCCGATTGCCATGTGATCGGCATCGTTGCCCGCGGCGATGCGCGCCAGGTCGGACTCGGTCAGCGCGGGATGCGCGTTGAGAAAGCGGAAGAAGCGCGACTGCTCGGAGAGCTGGTCGAAGCCCGTGCGCACATGACCGGCATCCTCGGGCAGGACCGCGCGCACCGTGACCTCCTCGCCCGTGGGCAGGCGGGTAACGAGCGGGAACCGGGGCGGCGCGATGTCCGGCGGGGTCATGCGGGCTCTCCTGTTCATCATGCAGGATTTAGGGTGCGACCGGCGCCGGGACAAGCGGCCCGCGCCGGCCCTGCGCGCCGCGGCGGCGGCGGGAGGCTGTGGGTCCGGTCGCCGCCGGTCGGAACTCAAAGCTTTGCGCACCGGCTTGAAAAGCGGGGAGACGCGACGCCATATCCCCGGCATGACCATTGCAATTTCGTCTCGAAATTAGACATAATGTGAACAGATTTGGTTGATAGTCCATTAACACTCCCCTGCTAACCAAGAGGGAAGACACCTCCGCCAAGGAGGGATCAGGACCAGGTGCCGGGATCGTCCCGCACCGCAAGACCGACGGGCAGAGTGACCGCGCCATGCTGGAATTCGCAAACGTCAGCAAGTCCTTCTGGACCGGCACCCAGCGCAAGGTGATCCTTGACCGGGTGTCCTTTCGCGTGGACCTGGGCAAGTCGCTGGGCATCCTCGCCCCCAACGGCACCGGCAAGACGACGCTCATCAACATGATGGCCGGGCTGGAAAAGCCCGACGAAGGCGAGATCCGGCGCGGCTGCAACATCTCGTTCCCGCTCGGTTTCATGGGCGGCGTGGTCTCGAAGGTCTCGGCCATGGAGAACGCGCGCTATATCGCCAAGCTCTACCAGCTCGACCCCGATTACGTGGAGAGCTTCTGCCGCTGGCTGTGCAACCTGGGCGAATATTTCGACCAGCCGCTGGGCACCTATTCCAGCGGGATGCGGGCGCGGTTCAGCTTTGCCTTGATGCTGGCGCTGGATTTCGACATTTACCTGATCGACGAAGGGATGCCCGGCTCCACCGATGCCGAATTCAACCGCAAGGCCGGTGCGATCCTGCAGGAGCGGCTTGCCACCACCACGATCATCATCGTCTCGCACCAGCCCAGGACGCTGGAGAAATTCGCCCGCTCGGCGGCGGTTCTGATGAACGGCAAGCTGCACATGTTTGACACCTTGGAAGAAGCGAAACAGCTCTATGACTACGAAACCCAAGGCTAAGAAATACCGCATCAAGCGCAGCGCCGCGGCCAGCTTCGGCGCGCGGCCCGCCGCGCCGTCGGAGCAGGCGCAGGGGCGCGCGGCGGAGGGGGCGGCCAATTCCGCGCATCCCGCGGGCACGGCACAGACCGACCAGGCGGCGCTGGCCGCGCGCATCCGCGCGGTCCAGGCCCAGCAGCAAGATCG
>DOIS01000253.1:3601-5760 GCA_003511785.1 Paracoccaceae bacterium | reverse complement strand
ATTACAAGATGGCCGGCAACGTCAAGGGCATCGACGTGATCCTGTCGGGCCACACCCATGACGCCCTGCCCGAGCCGGTGCTGGTGGGCGCCACCCACATCATCGCCAGCGGCTCGAACGGGAAATTCGTCTCCCGCGTCGATCTGGACGTGCGCAACGGCCAGATGATGGGCCTGCGGCACAAGCTGATCCCGATCTTCTCGGACGTGATCGAGCCCGACGCCGAGATGGCGGCGGTGATCGAGGCGCAGCGCGCGCCCTACGAGGAGACGCTGCGCGAGGTGATCGGGCAGACCGACTCGCTGCTCTATCGCCGGGGCAATTTCAACGGCACCTGGGACGACCTGATCTGCGACGCGCTTCTGTCCGAGCGTGAGGCCGAGATCGCCATGTCGCCCGGCGTGCGCTGGGGCCCGTCGCTGCTGCCGGGCCAGGACATCACCCGCGAGGACATCTGGAACGTCACCTCGATGACCTACGGCCAGGCCTATCGCACCGAAATGACGGGCGAGTTCATCCACGTGATCCTCGAGGACGTGGGCGACAACCTGTTCAACCCCGACCCCTACTACCAGCAGGGCGGCGACATGGTCCGCGTGGGCGGCCTGGGCTATCGCATCGACGTGACCAAGCCGCAGGGCGAGCGGATCAGCGATCTGACCCTTCTCAAGACCGGGGAGAAGCTGGACCCGGGCAAGAACTACGTGGTCGCCGGCTGGGCCTCGGTCAACGAGGGCACCGAGGGGCCGCAGATCTGGGACGTGGTCGAAAACCACATCCGCAAGCAGGGCACGGTCACCGTCGCCCCCAACACGTCAGTCGAGGTCGTGGGCGCCTGAGCCCCGACCGCAGCCATTCACGAAGGAGGCAAACCAAGATGAGTTCTGGTTTCAAGGGCAAGGCACCGTCGCGCCGTCAGTTCCTGGCCGGTGCCGCCGCGGCGGGGGCCGGGGCGGTCACGGCCGGCGCGGCCAAGGCCGAGGGCGATCCGCTGATCACCGAGGTGCAATTCTGGGCGTCTGGCACGGGCGATGGGGTGGACGCCACGCCCTATGGCCTGCCGATCCGGTTCGAGGCGGACGTGCGCCGGCGCAACGTGGAATGGCTGGCCGCCGACACGATCAGCTCGATCAACTTCACCCCGATCCATGCGCTGGACGGCACCATCACGCCCGCCGGCTGCGCCTTCGAGCGGCACCATTCCGGCGCGATCGAGCTGCGCAAGCAGGATTACCGGCTGATGATCAACGGGCTGGTCGATACGCCCCTGGTCTTCACCTATGACGATCTCGAACGCTTCCCGCGCGAGCAGCATGTCTATTTCTGCGAATGCGCCGCCAACAGCGGCATGGAATGGGCCGGCGCGCAGCTCAACGGCGCGCAGTTCACCCATGGCATGATCCACAACATGGAATATACCGGCGTGCCGCTGCGCACCCTGCTGGAAGAGGCCGGGCTCGATACTGCGGGCGATCTCAAGGACAAGTGGGTCTATGTCGAAGGGGCCGATGCCTCGTCGAATGGCCGCTCGATCCCGATGGAAAAGGCGCTGGACGACTGTCTCGTGGCCTTCAAGGCCAATGGCGGGGCGCTGCGCAAGGAGCATGGATACCCCGTGCGCCTGGTGGTGCCCGGCTGGGAAGGCAGCATGTGGGTCAAGTGGCTGCGCCGGATCGAGGTCATGGACGGCCCCGTGGAAAGCCGCGAGGAAACCAGCAAATACACCGACACGATGGCCGACGGCTCCAGCCGCAAGTGGACCTGGGAGATGGACGCCAAGTCGGTCGTCACCTCGCCCAGCCCGCAGGCGCCGATCAAGCATGGCAAGGGGCCTCTGGTCATCACCGGGCTGGCCTGGTCGGGCCGCGGCGCGATCACCCGCGTCGATGTGTCGAAAGACGGCGGCAAGACCTGGGAGACCGCCCGCCTGGCCGCGCCGGGCGACAAGATGGCGCTGACGCGCTTCTGCCTGGACACCGAATGGACCGGCGAGGAGATGCTGCTGCAAAGCCGCGCCATGGACGACACCGGCTATGTCCAGCCCACCAAGGCGCAGCTGCGCGAGGTGCGCGGGCTGAACTCGATCTATCACAACAATGCAATCCAGACCTGGTGGATCAAGCCGAACGGAGAGGCGGAAAATGCCGAAGTATCGTAAC
>DOIS01000253.1:0-3276 GCA_003511785.1 Paracoccaceae bacterium | reverse complement strand
CGAAGTATCGTAACCTGATCGTCACCACCGCGCTGGCGGCCACGCTGACCGCCGGCCCCGCGCTGGCCGAGAAATACGGCCTTGGCCGCGAGGCCACCCCGGCCGAGATCGCGGCCTGGGACATCGACATCACCCCCGATGGCACCGGCCTGCCCGAGGGCTCGGGCGATGTCTGGACCGGCGAGGAGCTTTTCGCCGACTATTGCGCGGTCTGCCACGGCGATTTCGCCGAGGGCGTGGGCAACTGGCCCAAGCTGGCCGGCGGCGACGACACGCTGGACCACGAGGACCCGCTCAAGACGGTGGGCTCCTACTGGCCCTACCTGTCCACGGTGTTCGACTATGTGCGCCGGTCGATGCCCTTCGGCAACGCGCAGACGCTCACCGATGACGAGGTCTATGCGATCACCGCCTACATCCTCTACTCGAACTACCTGGTCAGGGACGATTTCACCCTGACCCACGAGAACTTCATGGATGTCGAGATGCCCAATGCCGACGGGTTCTTCATCGACAACCGCGAGGAGGTCGAGGCGCATTTCTGGAACGCCGAGCCTTGCATGGAGAACTGCAAGGAGGGCGCGGTCGAAATCACCATGCGCGCCGCCGTTCTGGACGTGACGCCGGAGGAGACCAAGGCCCGCAAGGTGCAGGAGATGATCGAGGCCACCGATCCCAAGGCCGCGCGCGACACCGAGGTCGAGGTCAGCGCGAGCACCGAAGAGCAGCAGGAAGCCGCCGCCGTGGCCGCGGGCGCCCAGAAGGGCGAGGTCGAGACACCGGCCGAGGAGGCGCACGCCGCGATCGACGCCGAGCTGGCCGCCGAGGGCGAGAACGTCTTTCGCCAGTGCAAGGCCTGCCACATGGTGGGCGAGGGCGCCAAGAACCGCGTGGGTCCGCAGCTCAACGCCATCGTGGGCGCCGATGCCGGCGCGGTCGAGGGGTTCCGTTATTCCAAATCGCTGGAAGAGGCCGCCGAGGGCGGTCTGGTCTGGCCAGAAGAGGAATTGGCTGCTTTCCTCGAAGATCCCAGGGGATACATGAAGCGGATCAAGATGGCGTTTGCCGGTCTGCGCGACGAGGAGGACGTGCGCGCCGTGATCGAATATCTCAAGACCTTCGGGTCGTGACATGATGCGCTGGCTTGGAGGAGGAGCCATCTGGGCCGCGCTGACCGGCGCGGCCCAGGCCGAGGAGGAGGCTCAGGCCATCGGCGACGCGACGCGCGGGGAGGCGCTGTTCCAGTCGCTCTGCGCCGATTGCCACGCGGTGGGCGAGGGGGCGGAGCACATGACCGGCCCCGTGCTCAACAACATCTTCGACCGCAAGGTCACGGTGTTCGAGGATTTCGAGCATACCGAGGGGATCATGCGTGCACGCCGCGACGGCATGGTCTGGGATCTCGAAACATCTCGACACCTATCTCACCAACCCCAAGCTGCTGGTCTCGGGCACCAACATGGAGTTCGACGGGATCGAGGTCGCCGCGGATCGCGGGGACGTTCTGGCCTATCTGCGCCAATATTCCTCCAGCCCGCAGGACATTCCCGAGGCCTCGCCCACCGCGCGCCCGGTCGAGGTGAGCCTCTCGCCCGAGGTGATGGAGATCGTGGGCGACCCGGCCTATGGTGAATATCTCAGCAATGAATGCACCACCTGTCACCAGTCCGACGGTGACTATGACGGTATCCCGGCGATCGTCGGCTGGTACGAGGAGGATTTCGTGCTCGCGATGCATGCCTACAAACAGAAGTTGCGCCCGCACCCGGTCATGCAGATGATGGCGGGGCGCCTGTCGGACGAGGAGATCGCGGCCCTGGCCGCCTATTTCGGCAATCTCGACTGAGACGCGCGGCATTTTCAGGGGAGGAGGAACCCGAGACTTTGAACAGACGCAGGTTCCTGGGAACGACGGCGGGGCTGGCGGCGGCGAGCCTGGGGGCACCGATGGTCTGGGCGCAGGATGGCGGCCGGCCCAAGGTGGTGGTGATCGGCGGCGGCGCCACGGCGGCGCGCTATATCGCCAAGGACAGCCAGGGCGCCATCGACGTGACCCTAGTCGAGCCCTCGCGCAGCTATTTTACACCTGTTTCTTCTCGAACCTCTACATGGGCGGGTTCCGCACGCTGGAGAGCATCGCCCATTCCTATGGCAAGTTGGCCTCGGACTATGGCATCAACGTGGTGCATGACATGGCCACCGGCATCGACCGCGACGCCAGGACGGTGACGCTGGCGGGGGGCGGTGTGCTGCCCTATGACCGGCTGATCCTGAGCCCCGGCATCGACTTCGTCGAGGGCGCGGTCGAGGGTTGGGACGTCTCGGCCCAGAACGCCATGCCGCACGCCTACAAGGCGGGCTCGCAATCCGAATTGCTAAAGGCGCAGATCGAGGCGATGCCGCAGGGCGGGGTCTATGCCATGGTCGCGCCGTCCAACCCGTTCCGCTGCCCGCCGGGACCGTATGAGCGGGTCTCGATGGTGGCGCATGTGCTGAAAGAGCAGAACCCGACCGCCAAGATCATCATCGCCGATCCCAAGCCGAAATTCTCGAAGATGGCGCTGTTCCAGGAAGGCTGGAACGACAATTACGCCGACATGATCGATTGGATCGGCCCGGATTTCGGCGGCGGCAACGTCTCGGTCGACCCCGCGGCCATGACCGTGACCATCGACGGGGAAGAGACCAAGGTCGATGTCTGCAATGTGATCCCGGCACAAAAGGCCGGGCGCATCTGCGACATCGCCGGGATCACCGAGGGCAACTGGGCCCCGGTGGACGGGCACACGATGCAGAGCCGGATGGACGAGAACATCCATGTCCTGGGCGATGCCACCAACCAGGGCGACATGCCCAAGTCGGGCTTCTCGGCCAATTCCCAGGCCAAGGTCGCGGCCATGGCGGTGCGCGGCGCGCTGACCGGTTCCAAGGTGTTCCCGGCCAAGTTCTCGAACACCTGCTGGTCGCTGATCGACACCGACAACGGGGTCAAGGTGGGCGCCACTTACGAGGCCACCGACGAGAAGATCGCCAAGGTGGACGGGTTCATCTCCGAGACCGGAGAGAGCGCCGAGCTGCGCCAGGCCACCTATGAGGAAAGCCTGGGCTGGTATGCGGGGATCACCAGCGACATGTTCGGGTAAGTGCCGCCTTTCGGACCGCGCTGCGCGCGGTCCGGCCGGGTCGGATCGTTTCACGATCCGACCCAAGTAGGGGGGCTCTGCCCCCCAGCCGTTCTGGTTCGTGTGGTTGACGAACGGTGACTGTTGACACTCG
>DOIS01000376.1 GCA_003511785.1 Paracoccaceae bacterium | reverse complement strand
GCAATTTCACCATCCAGGGCGGCGGCAATGACAGAACTGTGTTCGGGTTTGGCGGCGACGACATGATCGACGGGGACAACGGCGATGACGCGCTTGATGGTGGCGACGGTGACGACACGCTGATGGGCGGCGCCGGAACCGACATGATGTCGGGCGGCGACGGCGACGACATCCTCACCGGCAGCGACGGCGACGAGATGGCCGGCGGCGAGGGGCTCGACCAGTTCGTCCTGGCGCAGATCGATGCCGAAGACGCGGAGGTGGTGACGGTCGTCGACCTGGTGGTCAGCGACGATCCCGAGATCGGCGAAGCGGTCCTTTTGACCGGGCCCGAAGGCACCATCCTGACCGCCGAGGAGTCCGAGATCTTGCTTTCGCTGGCGGAAGGGCCGACGGAAGACAGCACCACCCTTCTCTTCGACGGCGTGGAGATTGCCGTCATCGAGGGTCAGACAGCCGACGATCTTGCCGATCTGAGCCTCTGGATCGCCAATCTGCAACCGCCGCTCGCCGCGGCCTGACGGCGCAGATACCAACCTATATGTGCAGCGCGCCGCCCCCTGGGTGGCGCGTTCATTGCGTCCACCGCTGCCGCGATCTCAGATCCGCTCGACCGTTACCCCGTCGCCGGTGTGAAAGGCCAGGTGCCCCTTGATCCGGTCGACCTGCGCGATCGGGTCCTCATAGCTCCAGGCCGCGTTGTCCAGCCGGGCGCTCTTGGTCACGATGGTGAAATAGCTGGCATCGCCCTTGTGCGGGCAATGGGTGGTCCGGTCGCTGCGATCGAGGAAGGCCGTGGCGACGTCGGCGCGCGGGAAATAGATCACCGGGGGCAGGTCGCCCTCGGCCAGTTCCAACGCCCGGTCGCTTTCGCCCAGCACGGCGCCGCCGGCGCGCACGCTCCAGCGGCCCTCCGCCTTGCGGATGTGAATCTCGGCCATCGTCGTTTCCCCTCGTTCTACGCTTGTGTCTGCTTGTGTGCCGTGGCGCCATGACAGGCGCATGTCAGATCGGCGCGGTCGCGGCCTCGAGCCATGCGCGCGCCTCGGCGCTCACTCGCGGCCCGATCTTTTCGGCAACCTCGCGATGATAGGCGTTGAGCCAGTCGCGTTCATCCCTCGTGAGCGCCTCCGCGACGATCAGCCGCCGGTCGATGGGCACGAAGGTCAGCGTCCGCCAACTCAGAAAGCTGCGCTCGGGATCGCCGCCGGGCAGGGTGGGGGCCTCCTCCACGACCAGCAGGTTCTCGATGCGGATGCCGAACGCCCCCTCGCGGTAATAGCCCGGCTCGTTCGACAGGATCATGCCGGGCTCCAGCGCCACGTCGCTCACGCGGCTGAGGCGCTGCGGGCCCTCATGGACGCTGAGATAGGCGCCGACACCATGGCCGAGCCCGTGGTTGAAATCCTGCCCGGCCAGCCACAGCGGCACCCGGCCGACCGCCTCGATGTGGCGCCCGGCCAGCCCCTTGGGCCAGCGCAGCCGCGACATGGCGATCATGCCTTGCAGCACGCGGGTGAAGGCCGCGCGCTCCTCCGCCCCGGGCTGTCCTATTGGCAGGGTGCGGGTGATGTCGGTGGTCCCGTCGAGATACTGCCCGCCGCTGTCGAGCACCAGCAGATGGCCGTCCTCCAGCCGCGTATCTGTCTCGTGGGTCACGCGGTAATGCATGATCGCGCCGTTGGCGCCGGTGCCGGCGATGGTCTCGAAACTGATATCCACCAGGTTCGGGTCGGCACGGCGGCAGGCTTCCAGCCGGGTCACCACGTCGATCTCGGTCACGCTGCCGGGCGGCTGCGCGTCGAGCCACGCCAGGCACTCCACCACCGCCGCCCCGTCGCGCAGATGCGCCTCGGCCGCGCCCTGGATCTCGGCCGCGTTCTTGCGCGCCTTGGGCAGGGCGCAGGGGTCGCGCCCCTCGGCCAGGCGGTCGCCCAGCCGGTCGGCCACCGCCTGCGGCACGGTGACGGAATCGACCAGAACCGGGCCTTGCACCGTGTCCAGCGCCGCCCCGAACGCGTCCGGCGCCTGCACGCTCACCCCGTCGCCCAGATCGAGATCGCCGAGCTTTTCGGCAGCCATGAACAGATCGACCGCGCCGCTGTCATGCAGGATGGCAAAGCCATGCGCCACCGGGTTGCGCGCGATGTCGGCGCCGCGGATGTTCAGGAGCCACATGATCCCATCGGGCAGGGTCAGCACCGCCGCCCGCTGCCCGGCTTCGCGCAGGGCTTGCGCCAGCCGTGCGCGCTTGGCCTCGGCGCTCTCGCCGGCCAGCGCCTCGGGATGCGCCTTGACCGGCTGCATCGGGGGTGCGGGCTGGTCGGTCCAGATCCGGTCCACCAGGTTCGCGCTGCGCACCATCTCGATGCCCGAGCCTTCCAGCGCCTTTTCCAGCCGCGCGACCTCCTGCAAGCTGTGCAGCCAGGGGTCGAAGCCCACGCGCCCGCCCTGCGGCAACCGTTCCTTGAGCCAGGCCGCGAGGCTCACATCCGGCCAGGGCACCGGCGTGAACTCCTCGGCCACTTGCGCCTTGACCTGGGTGCGATAGCGCCCGTCCACGAACACCCCCGCCACCTCTCGCAACACCGCGCAAAACCCGGCCGATCCGGTGAAACCGGTGAGCCAGGCCAGCCTCGCGTCATGCTCGGCCACGTATTCCCCCTGATGCGCATCGGCGCGCGGCACCAGGAACCCGTCAAGCGCCTCGCGCGCCATCTCCTCGCGCAGCGCGGCGAGACGCGGTGGGCCCTGGTCGGGCCGGGCGGTGACGTCGAAGGATTGAAACATGAACTCTCCTGCCTGCTCGGGGGGCCTTGACGCGCCCCTGTCTTCCTCTTGCCAGAAATACTTTCCGGGGGAGCGCGAGGGGGTGGAAAACCCCCTCGCTCCGCCGCCCGCCCCTTGGCGGGCGGGTCAACTGGCGCGCTTGATCCCCATCACCCGCGCCCGCGCCCGGGGGTCGGTGTCGAAGAGCGCGGCCAGTTGCTCGGTGATGGCGCCGGCCAATTGCTCGACATCGGTGATGGTCACGGCCCGGTCGTAATAGCGGGTCACGTCATGGCCGATGCCGATCGCCAGAAGCTCGACCTGCTTGCGCCGCTCGACCATGGCGATCACGTCGCGCAGGTGCTTTTCCAGGTAATTGGCGGGGTTCACCGACAGGGTCGAATCGTCCACCGGCGCGCCGTCGGAGATCACCATCAGGATCTTGCGCTGCTCGGGTCGCGCGGCCATGCGCCGGTGCGCCCATTCCAGAGCCTCGCCGTCGATATTCTCCTTGAGCAGCCCTTCCTTCATCATCAGCCCGAGATTCTCGCGCGCTCGCCGCCAGGGCGCGTCGGCGGATTTGTAGATGATGTGGCGCAGGTCATTGAGCCGCCCGGGCTGTTGCGGGCGGCCCTCGTTCAGCCAGGCCTCGCGCGCCATGCCGCCCTTCCAGGCGCGGGTGGTGAAGCCCAGGATCTCGACCTTGACGTTGCACCGCTCGAGCGTGCGCGCCAGCACGTCGGCGCAGATCGCGGCGATGGAAATCGGCCGGCCCCGCATCGAGCCCGAGTTGTCCAGAAGCAGCGTCACCACCGTGTCGCGGAACTCCATGTCCTTCTCGACCTTGAAGCTGAGCGGCGTGGTCGGGTTGGCCACCACGCGCGCGAGCCGCCCGGCGTCCAGCACGCCCTCTTCCTTGTCGAACTCCCAGCTGCGGTTCTGCTGCGCCTGCAACCGGCGCTGGAGCTTGTTGGCGAGACGGTTGACCGCGCCCTTGAGCGGCTCGAGCTGTTGATCGAGATAGGCGCGCAGGCGCTCCAGTTCGACCGGCTCGGCCAGCTCTTCGGCCGCGACCTCTTCGTCATGGGTCGAGAGATAGACCTTGTAGTTCGGGTCGGCCTCCGAGGCCGGCGGCGGGGGCGGCGGTTCCATCGGGGCCTCGCCCTCGGGCAGCTCGGTCTCCCCGGCCATGTCCTCGTCGGCCAACTCGTCCTGGCTGACCTGCGCCTCGGCCATGTCCTGCTGGTCCTGCTGGGACTGCTCGGGATCGGCCCCGGCCTGGTCGTCGTCGCTGTCCTCCTGGCCGGTGCTGTCAGGGTCGGGCTGCTCTTCGGCGTCCTCCTCGGCCTCGTCCTCCTGGTCCTCGTCCTGCCCGTCGGGGTCGTCGCCCAGCTGGTCGCCATAGCCCAGGTCGGTGATGACCTGGCGGGCGAAGCGGGCGAATTCGGTCTGGTCGGCCAGCTTGTCCTGCAAACCCCCGAGCGTGCCGCCGGCCTGCTCTTCGATGAAGCCGCGCCACAGCTCCATGATGTTGCCCGCGCCCTTGGGCAGATCGCGCCCGGTGGCCAGGTGCCGGATCAGGTAGCCCGCCGCCTCGGCCAGCGGCGCGTTGGCCGCGTCGGTGATCTGGTCATAGCCCTTGCGCGCGGTCTCGGCGGCGATCTTGACGTCGATATTGCTGGCGGTGCCGGGCATCTCTCGCGCGCCCACCGCCTCGCAGCGTGCGGTCTCCATCGCCTCGTAGAGATCGCGGGCCATGTCGCCCGGTGGGACATAGCGGGCATGAACCGCCTCGTCGTGATACTTGCGCCGCAGGGCCAGCGCATCGGCCGTGCCGCGCGCCAGCAGCACCTCCTCGCGGGTCATGCGGCGGCTGACCTGGGGCAGGCGCATGGCGTCGTCCGAGAGCCCTGCGGGGTCGACCGAATAGGTGACGTTCAGGTCCGAGTCGTCGGCCATGACCTTGGTGGCCTCGGCCAGCGCCTTCTTGAACGGGTCGGCGGGGTTGTCGGTGGGCTTGCTCATGGTCGGGGTCCGTGGCTCGTGCTGCGATGGGCAACCTAGAGCCTGCGGGCGCGAATGACCAGTGGGGGCGCGTGGCCGACCTGTTGCCCAGCGGCGCGCCTGCGGCGCGTTTCATCATTGGTTGAGGGACGCTGTCCCTCAAACTCCCTGAAGTATTTTCCGCAAGAGGAAAGGCAGGGCGGCGGTCGGCAGCAGGAACCGGCGCGCAACGCGGGCGCGCGCCGGTTTTGCAGAGCGTTACCCGCGCGCCTCGCGCACCAGCCGCAGGATGTCCTGCGCGGCCTCGGGGATGTTGGTGCCGGGGCCGAAGATCGCCTTGACGCCCGCCTTGGTCAGGAACTCGTAATCCTGCTGCGGGATCACGCCGCCGCAGATCACGATGATGTCCTCGGCGCCGGCCTCCTTGAGCGCGGCCACCAGCTGCGGCGCGAGCGTCTTGTGGCCCGCCGCCTGGCTGGAGATACCGATCACGTGCACGTCGTTGTCCACCGCGTCCTGCGCGGCCTCCTCGGGGGTCTGGAAGAGCGGGCCCACGTCCACGTCGAAGCCGATATCGGCGAAGGCGGTGGCGATCACCTTGGCGCCCCGGTCATGCCCGTCCTGGCCCATCTTGACCACCAGCATGCGCGGGCGGCGGCCCTCCTCCTCGGCGAATTTCTCGACATCGGCCTGGATCGCGGCGAAGCCCTCATCGCCCTCGTAGGCGGCTCCGTAGACACCGGCCAGCGTCCTGACCTCGGCGCGGTGGCGGCCGAATTCCTTTTCCATCGCCATGCTGATCTCTCCCACACTGGCCCGGGCGCGGGCGGCTTCGACCGCGGCCTCGAGCAGATTGCCGCCCTCGCGCGCGCGGCGGGTCAGTTCGTCGAGCGCCTGCGTGCAGGCGTCCTCGTCGCGGCTCTCGCGGATGCGTTTCAGTGCCGCGATCTGGCTTTCGCGCACGCGCACATTGTCCACATCGAGGATGTCGATCGGGTCTTCCTTGTCCTTGCGGTACTTGTTGACCCCCACGATCACGTCCTCGCCGCGGTCGATCATCGCCTGGCGGCGGGCGGCGCTCTCCTCGATCCTGAGCTTGGGCATGCCGGAGGCCACCGCCTTGGTCATGCCGCCCATCTCGTCCACCTCCTCGATCAGTTCCCAGGCCTTCTCGGCCAGGTCGGCGGTGAGCTTCTCGACATAGTAGGAGCCGGCTAGCGGATCGACCACGGCCGTCACGCCGGTTTCTTCCTGGAGCACCAGCTGCGTGTTGCGGGCGATGCGGGCGGAGAAATCGGTGGGCAGGGCGATGGCCTCGTCCAGCGCGTTGGTGTGCAGCGACTGGGTGCCGCCGAGCACCGCCGAGAGCGCCTCGTAGGCGGTGCGGATCACATTGTTGTAGGGGTCCTGCTCGGCCAGGCTGACGCCGGAAGTCTGGCAGTGGGTGCGCAGCATCTTGGAGCGGTCCGACTTGGCCCCGAACTCGGTCATGATGCGGTGCCAGAGCAGGCGGGCGGCGCGCAGCTTGGCGGCCTCCATGAAGAAATTCATGCCGATGGCGAAGAAGAAGGACAGCCTTCCCGCGAATTTGTCCACGTCCATGCCGGCCTCGATCGCGGCCTTCACGTATTCCTTGCCGTTGGCGAGCGTATAGGCCAGCTCCTGCACCAGGTTCGCGCCGGCCTCCTGCATGTGATAGCCCGAGATCGAGATCGAGTTGAAGCGCGGCATCTCGGTCGAGGTGTACTCGATGATGTCCGAGATGATTCGCATCGAGGGCTCGGGCGGGTAGATATAGGTGTTGCGGACCATGAACTCCTTGAGGATGTCGTTCTGGATGGTCCCCGAGAGCACGGGCTTGTCGTGTCCCTGCTCCTCGCCGGTGACGATGAAATTGGCCAGGATCGGGATCACCGCGCCGTTCATGGTCATCGACACCGACACCTGGTCGAGCGGGATGCCGTCGAACAGGATCTTCATGTCCTCGACCGAGTCGATGGCGACGCCCGCCTTGCCCACGTCGCCCACCACGCGGGGGTGGTCGCTGTCATAGCCGCGATGGGTGGCCAGGTCGAAGGCGACCGAGACGCCCTGCTGGCCCGCGGCCAGGTTGCGGCGGTAGAAGGCGTTGGATTCTTCGGCCGTGGAGAAGCCCGCATATTGCCGGATGGTCCAGGGCCTGCCGGCATACATGGTGGCCTTGACGCCCCGGGTGAAAGGGGCGAAGCCCGGCAGGCTGCCCATATGCGGCAGGTCAGCGGTGTCTTCCTCGGTGTAAAGCGGCTTGATGTCGATGCCTTCGAGCGTGTGCCAGGTGAGATCGTCAAGGCTGCGCCCGCGCAGCTCCTTCTCAGCCAGCGCCCGCCAGTCGTCGGTCTTGCTCATGTCGGTATCCTCTTGTCAGGTCGGTCATGGGCGGGTGTGCTCCCGCCTCGGGTCTGTCATGGGCCAGCGTCGCCAGGCCCTCGGCCCCGCTTGCCAGCCACATCAGGTCATCGGCATAGCGCGCGCGCAGCGCCGCGCGCTGGCCGGGCTCGAAGGGTTGCCAGCGGCCCTCGCCGGGGGGCAGGGCGCCCGACCCGGCCTCGGCCGTGATGCGGCGCAACTCGGGCAGGCGCGGGGTGGCGTTCAGCCAGCACCGGGCGTGTTCGCGCGGTCCCTCCTGCCCGGCGATCTGCACCAGTTGCGCCTCGGGGCGGCCGGCGAACCGTTCGAAGGGCAGCACGATCAGCCGCGCGCCGGGCAGCGCGCAGGCGATGTCGGCGACCACCTCGCGCCA
>DOIS01000083.1 GCA_003511785.1 Paracoccaceae bacterium | reverse complement strand
AACTTTTGGGCATTGCTCGTCTATCTCACCGCCCGGGCACTGGTGCCGCACATGAAGGCGCGCGGTGCGGGCGCGATCCTGAACGTGGCCTCCACCGCCGGGCTCAGCCCGCGCCCCAACCTCAGCTGGTACAACGCCTCCAAAGGCTGGATGATCACCGCCACGCGCGCCATGGCGGTCGAATTGGCGCCGTCGGGTGTCCGCGTGAACGCACTGGCCCCCGTCGCCGGCGAGACGCCGCTGCTGAAGTCCTTCCTGGGCGAGGGCACGCCCGAGATGCGCGCGAAGTTCCTCTCCACAATCCCGCTGGGCCGCTTCTCACAGCCCGAGGACATCGGCAATGCGGCCGCTTTCCTGTGCTCGGCGGAGGCCGGGATGGTCACCGGCACGATCATGGAAGTGGACGGGGGGCGGTGCATCTGATGATGTGTCCCGGCCCCAGGAACCTGATCACCGATGTGCCCGGCCTGGCTGTCGGCAACGCGCGCGACGATACGCTAAAATCCGGGGCCACGGTGCTGACCGCCGAGGCGCCGTTCACGGCTTCGGTGCATGTGATGGGTGGCGCCCCCGGCACGCGCGAAACGGACCTCTTGGCGCCGGACAAATCCGTTGCGAAAATCGACGCGATCACGCTCTCGGGCGGCAGCGCCTACGGGCTCGACGCCTGTTCCGGGGTGGCGGACGCGTTGCGCGCGGCGGGGCGCGGCTTTCGCCTGGGCGATGCGGTGATCCCCATCGTGCCGGGGGCGATCATCTTCGACCTGCTCAACGGTGGTGACAAGGCCTGGGACGAGAACCCCTATCGCGCGCTGGGACGCGCGGCATTCGAGGCGGCGGGCGAGGCGTTCGCGCAGGGCAGCGAAGGCGCCGGAACCGGCGCGCTCGCGGCGATGCAGAAAGGCGGGCTGGGCTCGGCCTCGCTCCGGCTCGAGGACGGCACCACCGTCGGCGCGCTGGTCGCGGCCAACCCGATGGGCAGCCCCACGACTCCAGGCGGGCGGCATTTCTGGGCCGCGCCTTTCGAGATCGACGGTGAATTCGGCGAGCTGGGGCCCGATCCCTCCGCCGGGCTGGGACGGGTGCTGGAGAGCGCCAAGATGCGCGCCATGCAGACGCGCGCGCCCGAGCGCGCCAATACCACCATCGCCATCGTGGCCACCGATGCCGACCTGACCAAGGCCCAGTGCCAGCGCGTGGCCACCGCCGCCCATGACGGCATCGCCCGCGCCATCCTGCCGGCGCATTCGCCTGGCGACGGGGATCTGGTTTTCGCGCTGAGTACAGGTGCCCGCCCCCTGGCGCAGCCCGAAACCGGCCTGACCCTGATTGGCCATGCGGCGAGCCTGTGCCTGTCGCGCGCCATCGCGCGGGCCATCCACCTGGCGCGCCCGGCGCCGGGCGATCTTCTCCCCTGTTGGGTGGACCAGGCCTGAGACGAAAAAACCGGCCGCAGAAAGCTGCGGCCGGTTTGACGAACCTGGCCCGAGGGCCTTTTGGCGAAGCGTCTTACCCGTCGGCTTCTTCCGAGAAGGTCGCCAGGTAGGCGGCGACATCGGCTGAGTTTCTGCGCATCTTGAAGGTCATCGTGGACCGCGCGCTGCTGTCGTCCAGATACTCTCGGATGAAGCCGCGCGGGTCTTCCATGTAGGCCGCGATGTTCTCTTCGTCCCAGACCAGCCCGGCCTCGCCCGCGGCAACCAGATCGTCGCTATAGCGGAAGCCTTCGACCGTGCCGGCCTGGCGGCCGATGATGCCGTGCAGGTTCGGGCCGGTGCGCCCGCCCTTGACGATGCTCTCACCGTCCGGGGTCTCGATCATGTGGCACGACTTGCACTTGCGGAACTCGTCCTCGCCGGTGGCGGCGTCCTGGGCAAAGGCGGCGGGGGCGGCCAGCAGGCCGGCGATCAGGGTGATGGCTACGTGTTTCATCAGGTCTCTCCAAAGGTGGTTCTGCGCATTTCGCTGCAAATTTCGCTGCGCTTAATTCGGCATTGCACGAGCTAGGAGTCAACAGCGCCCTTTCAATTTCGACAATGGGTCGCACGGGTCGTTGCGCCCGTCCGTCGCCTTATCCATGCGTCAAAGCGCTCGCAGACAACCGCGCACTTGCTTCCTACGTTGGAGGGAACCATCTGCGGCCGGAATCGTTCCCTTGTCGCAGACACACCCGAAGGAAATCGCCCGCATGTCGACCAAAATACCCGCCTGGGTGGGCGACACCTTGACGCCCGTGGACAAGCTCGAAGCCCATGAACGGGGCCTGAAACACAAGGCCGTCTCGGTCTTCGTGATCCGTGGCATGGACATCCTGATGCAACGCCGCGCGCTGGGCAAGTATCACACCGGCGGGCTTTGGGCGAACACCTGCTGCACGCATCCGCACTGGGGCGAGCAAAGCTCGGACTGTGCCGTGCGTCGGCTGGATGAAGAGCTTGGCATCACCGGGCTTTATCCCGAGTTCCGGCACCACCTGGAATACCGCGCCGATGTGGGCAACGGCATGGTCGAGCATGAGGCCGTCGATGTCTTTCTCGGACGCGCGCGCCCCGGTCTCGAACCCGTGCCCAACCCCGACGAGGTGATGGAGGTGCGGTGGGTTCCCTATCACGACCTGCTGGCCGAGGTGATGCGCCACCCGGCGCGGTTCACCCCCTGGCTGAAAATCTATCTCGACACCCATGCCGACCGCATTTTCGGACCCGACCTGGTGATCGCCGGGCGCGGCTGAGGCTTGACCCGCCCGAACGGTGCGCCAACACTGGGCGCGAACCGAAAGGGATAGATCACATGACCGTTCTGATCGCCGGCGGCGGGATCGCCGGGCTGACACTCGGGCTGACGCTGCATCAGATCGGCGTGCCTTTCCGCATCTTCGAAGCCACGCGCGAGATCCGGCCGCTCGGCGTGGGCATCAACCTGCAACCCAACGCCGTGCGCGAGCTGTTCGACCTGGGTCTTCAGCCGGACCTGGACCGTATCGCCGTGCGCACCCGGCAATACGGGTTCTATTCCAAGCTCGGCAAGACCATCTGGGAGGAACCGCGCGGCACCTGGGCGGGCTATGCCTGGCCGCAATACTCGATCCATCGCGGTTGGCTGCAAATGCTGCTCTACGACCGTCTGCGCGAGCGGGCCGGGCCGGACTGCGTCGTCACCGGCGCACGCGCCACCGGCTTCGAGACCACGGCATCCGGTGCGGTGCTGCGGCTGGAGGATGGGCGCCGCGAGGAAGGCGAGCTGGTCATCGCAGCCGACGGCATCCATTCCGCGCTGCGCGCGCAGATGTATCCCGAAGAGGGGCCGCCGATCTGGAACGGTTGCGTGCTCTGGCGCGGCACCAGCCGGGCAGACGCCTTCTTCGGCGGCGGCGCCATGGCGCTGATCGGGCACGAGACGCAGCGGCTGGTGGCCTATCCGATCTCGGACCCCGACGCGGATACCAACATCGCCACGATCAACTGGATCGCCGAGAAACGCTTCGATCCGGGCCATGGCTGGCGACGCGAGGACTGGAACCGCAAGGCCGACCTGGCCGATTTTCTGTCCGATTTCGAGGGCTGGCGCTTCGATTGGATCGACGTGCCGGCCCTGATCCGGGGCGCCGACGAGGTGTTCGAGTATCCCATGGTGGACCGCGACCCCCTGCCAGGCTGGACCGAAGGCCGCGTCACCCTGATGGGCGACGCCGCGCACCCGACCTATCCGGTGGGCTCCAACGGGGCCAGCCAGGCGATCATCGACGCCCGCGTGATCGGCGCGAAACTGGTCGAACACGGGCTGAGCGGCGCCGCCCTCTCGTCCTACGAGGCCGAGGTCCGCCCCGTGGCCACCCGTGTGGGCCTGGCCAATCGCGGCAGCGGGCCGGACGCGATCCTGCAACGGGTCGAGGATCTCTGCGGCGGCGATTTCGAGCGGATCGAGGACGTGATCCCGCGCGCCGACCTCGCCGCCCATGCCGAGAGCTACAAGAAACTCGCCGGGTTCTCGATCGAGGAATTGAACGCGCGGCCCCCGATCCTTCCGGCGACGGCGGCGGCCGGGTGATCCGCGCCGGGCGCGGCCTCGGGTCGGGGCGGGCTGTTCCGCACCGTTGCCCTGCCGCGTGTCAGGGCCGCACGAAGTCCTTGGCCGCATAACCCTGAAGGTAAAGCAGCGCCGTCAGGTCGCCGTGATTGACGCGGATGTCGCATTGCGCCGCGACCGAGGGCTTGGCGTGCAGCGCCACGCCGGTGCCGGCCAGGTGCAACATGCCCAGGTCGTTGGCCCCGTCGCCCACCGCGATCCCGTCCGACGCGTACAGGCTCAACCGGGCGGTGATCTGCTGCAAGGCCTCGACCTTGGCCTCGCGTCCCAGGATCG
>DOIS01000209.1 GCA_003511785.1 Paracoccaceae bacterium | reverse complement strand
CCGTCGTGGGCAGGTCCAGCTTGCGCGCGTCCAGCAGCGCCACGTAATCCCGGATGAACCCCTCGGCCTCCAGCCGCTGCACCCGACGGTGGCAGGCCGAAGGCGACAGGTTGACCTGCTCGGACAGGTCCGCGTTGGACATCCGCCCCTTGCGTTGAAGCGCGGCGAGAATCTTCCGATCCGTGGCATCGAGGGTCACTGGCGCACATCCTTCGCGTCAAATCCGCACTATGTCGAAGACTATTCGACAGCGCCCCTGCGGCGCGAGGGCAAATGTCACGGAAATTGCGGGTGAAATCGCCTATTTTGCAGGCAGATTGCGTAACGGGAGGATTAACACATGAAAATCGGCTGCCCCAGGGAGATCAAGCCGCAGGAGTTTCGGGTCGGCATGACCCCGAACGCTGCCCGCGAGGCGGTCGCGCATGGCCACGAGGTGCTGATCGAGACCGGCGCCGGGGTCGGTTCGGGCTTCGAGGATGCCGACTATGTCGAGGCGGGGGCGACGATCCTCGCCACGGCCGAGGAGATTTTCGCCACGGCCGACATGATCGTGAAGGTCAAGGAGCCGCAGGCGGGCGAACGCAAGATGCTGCGCGAGGGACAGGTGTTGTTCACCTATCTGCACCTGGCGCCCGACCCGGACCAGACCCGCGATCTGCTGGATTCGGGCTGCACGGCCATCGCCTACGAGACCGTGACCGACGACCGCGGCGGGTTGCCTCTGCTGGCGCCGATGTCCGAGGTCGCGGGGCGTCTTGCGCCGCAGGTCGGCGCCTGGACCTTGCAGAAGGCCAATGGCGGGCGCGGCGTGCTGATGGGCGGGGTGCCCGGCGTGGGCCCGGCCCGGGTGCTGGTGATCGGCGGCGGCGTGGTGGGCACCCATGCCGCGCGGATCGCGGCCGGGATGGGGGCCGACGTGACCGTACTCGACCGTTCGCTGCCGAGGATGCGCTATCTCGACGACGTGTTCGGCGGGCTGTTCAAGACCGGCTTTTCCAGCGCCGGCTATACCGCCGAGTTGGTCGAGCAGGCCGACATGGTGATCGGCGCGGTGCTGATCCCGGGCGCGGCGGCGCCCAAGCTGGTCAGCCGCGACCAATTGGCGACGATGAAACCCGGCGCGGCGCTGGTGGATGTGGCCATCGACCAGGGCGGCTGTTTCGAGACATCGCGCCCGACCACGCACCAGGACCCGATCTATGACGTGGACGGGATCATGCATTACTGCGTGGCCAACATGCCGGGCGCGGTGGCGCGCACCTCGACCATCGCGCTGGGCAACGCCACCATGCCGTTCATGCTGGACCTGGCGAACAAGGGCTGGCGGAAAGCCTGCCAAGACGATCCGCACCTGCTCGACGGTCTGAACGTTCATGCCGGGCAACTGACCTACTATGCGGTGGGCCGTGCGCTCGGCATCGACGTGGTCTCGCCTGCAAAGATCGTGAAGGGCTGAGGCCACGGGGGCGGCGCTCCCGCCCGCGGGGGCACGGCCCCCTTCGGGGCCGCACCGCCGCGGTTGGGCCCGGCCGCGCCCAATGGGCGCGGCGTCTATCCGATGCGAAAAGCGGGGTTTACGCGCGAGCCCTGGCCCGAGCCGCCCTCAGCCGGACACGCACACCACCGGAACCGGCGGGCTCGCGGCGGCTGCTCCGCGTCGTGAGGAGATTTCGCCAGTCAGACCGCGCACATGGCAGCCCTCGCCCGTGATCGGCGTGAAAGCGTTCGGTATGCGCCCAAGACGAGCCTCCGGCACGATGGCCGGGCGGGTTATCGTCTTGCCGAGAGCAATGCCGGGGCCGCATGCCCCAGGACGCCCGGTCTTGCCGGCCACCCGCGTCTCGTGGCCAGATCGCCCCGAACGGCAAACTCAGTCCCCACCCCGATCCGTCCATTCCGCCGCGCGCATGGCGCGCGGCCCGGCCCAACCCGAGGCGTCGCGCCCGTAAGGGCGCGGCAACGAGGCGCGGGAGCCCTAGCCTTCGCGCTTGATCTCGACGGTATGCGGATAGGGGATCGAGATGCCCTGGGCGTCGAACGCCTGTTTCACCGCCAGCGTCAGGGCGAATTTCAGGTCCCAGTAATCCGCCGCCTTGCACCAGAGCCGCGCGGTCAGATCGACCGAGCTGTCCCCGAGGTTGGTCACCCGCACCCAGGGCTCCGGTTCGTCCAGCACGCGTCCGTCGGCCTTGGCCTCATCGAGAATGATCTGCATCGCCTTGTTCGCGTCGTCGTTGTAATCGATGCCGAAGGTCAGGTCGCAACGCCGCGTGTCATGGGCCGAGTAATTGGTGATGATCGAGCCCCAGGCCTGGCCGTTGGGCACGATGATCTGGACATTGTCGGGCGTGGTCAGCTCGGTCGTGAACAGCGAAATCTCTTTCACCGTGCCTGCCGTGCCGCCGATATCGACATATTGCCCCACCCGGTAGGGGCGGAACATCACGAGCATCACCCCCGCGGCCAGATCGCTCAGCGTGCCCTGAAGCGCCAGGCCGATGGCGAGCGACGCCGCGCCCAGGACCGCAACGATACTGGTGGTCTGGATGCCGAACAGGTTCAGAACGGCGGCCACGACGAAGGCCAGGATCACCCATTTCACCGCACTCGCGACGAAATTGCCCAGCGTCGGGTCGATCTGCGGCGTCGCATTGATCTTGCGCCGCACCAGGCCTGCCAGCCAACCGGCGCCGATCCAGCCCAGAACGAGGACGACGACCGCCTTGACCACGTTCAGCAAGAGCGGCCAGACCCCGCCGGTTTCGACAATCACGTTTTCCATCGTGCGAATGACTCCTGTTCAAAATCCCGGTGCGCCGGGCTGCCTGATCCTGTTCCGAAAATCGCGGCTCCGTCCAGAGCCTCGCGCGCTCAGCCCGGCAAGGTGCCCTCCAGCACGTAGCGCAGGATCTCGACCACCTGCTCGGGGCGTTCGGCCACCGCGTTGGCCGCGGCGTGCACCTCCTTGAGCGCGTGTTGATGCTCGGGCAGGCTGAGCACGATCAGCGACTTGCCCAGCGCGCTGGCCTGGCCCGCGTCGAAGGCCGCGTTCCACTGGCGGTATTTCTCGCCGAACCGAACCACGACGATATCGGCCTGTTCGATCCCACGCCTGGTGCGGATCGCGTTGAGCTGCGCGCCCTTGCGGTCGTGCCAGAACTTGTCTGCCTCGGTCCCCAGGATCGCGACGCCGCAATCGTCGCTGGCGGCATGGTCGGTGACGGGACCCGAGAAGATCACGTCGAGTTCGCTCGCGCCCTCGATGATCCGGTCTCGCCAGTCGGTGTGGATCTCGCCGGACAGGTAAACGGTCAATGTCATCCGCGTCTCTCCTCTTGTTGCGCCCCGGCCTAGCGCGAATGCGCCGCGCTGGCCAGCCCGCGCGGCTCAAACCGGCCGGTCGCGCAAGAGGTCGATCACCTCCGCATCCGAGACCTGCCCGAAATCGCGGTAATGCAGTCCCACGGCCCGGAACGGCAGGGGCTGCTCGAGGCAGATCACCCGGTCGGCCATGCGCCCGAGTTCCGCGACCGTCTCGGCCGGGCCGACGGGCACGGCGATCCAGACCGCGCGCGCGCCTGCCGCACGCGTCGCCCGCAGCGCGGCGCGGATCGAGGCACCGGTGGCGATCCCGTCATCGACCAGAATGGCGGTCCGGCCTGCCACCGGCAGCGGCGCACAGCCATAGCGGCCCCGCCGCGCGGCATTCTCGGCACGCAGCCGGTCGATCTGGTCGCGGAACTCGGCGCGGTCAAGGCCCTCGGCCCGCAGGACGTCCTCGTTGAAGACCTCGATCTCGTCCACCAGCGCCCCGGCCGCGATTTCCGGCTGGCCCGGCACGCCGATCTTGCGCACGAAGACCAGGTCCAGAGGCGCGCCCAGCCGCGCGGCCACGGCCCGGCCCAACGGCACGCCGCCGCGCGGCAGCGCCAACACCACCGGATCGCGCGGCGCGGCGCGCGCCACCGCCTCTGCCAGTCGCTCCCCCGCCTCGGCCCGGTCCCGGAACATCGGCGCCTCCCTGCATGACCTTCCCCGATCATGCCAGACCACCGCACGCCGCGCCAGATCGCGGCTTGTCGCGAGGCCATTGTCCGCGCCAGTGATCCGAGCGGACAGAGCCCTCCGTGACCGGCCTAGGGACGCGGACAGGACGCCAATTCGAACGCGTCACTTCCCCTGACGCCCAAGACCCCCTAGATAGCGCCCAGACCCCCAGACCGGAGCCCGCCATGACCCGAACCGTCAAGATTGCCCCCTCCATCCTCTCCGCCGATTTCGCCGATTTCGGCCGCGAGATCGCCGCCATCGAAGCGCAGGGCGCCGACTGGGTGCATGTGGACGTGATGGACGGGCATTTCGTGCCGAACCTCACTTTCGGCCCGCCGCTGGTCAAGGCGATCCGCAAGCATGTCAGGACGGTGATGGACGTGCACCTGATGATCGCCCCGGTGGACCCCTATATCGACGCCTTCGCCGAGGCCGGCGCCGATTTCATCACCGCGCATCTCGAGGCCGGGCCGCATACCCATCGCACGCTCCAGGCGATCCGGGGGGCGGGCTGCAAGGCGGGGCTGGCGCTGAACCCCGGCACTCCGGTCGAGGCTGCCGCGCCGCTCCTGGACCTGTGCGATCTCGTGTGCGTGATGACGGTGAACCCGGGCTTCGGCGGGCAGAAGTTCATCCGCTCGCAGATCGCGCAGATCGCCCGGCTGCGCGAGATGATCGGCGACCGCCCCATCGAGATCGAGATCGACGGCGGTGTCGATCCCGAGACCGCACCGTTGGTCAAGCAGGCCGGGGCCGATGTGCTGGTCGCGGGCTCGGCGGTGTTCCGGGGCGGGTCTGTGGACGACCCCGCCACCTATGGCCGCAACATCAAGGCGATCCGCGAGGCGGCCCTGGGCGTCTACGCCTGAGGCTCGCAAAATTCTTCGAAGAATTTTGGCCCAAGAGTTTCTGAAAACTCTTGGCGCCGTCACCGCAGCCTGTCGGCGAACACCTCGAGCAGCCGGTGCTTGAGAATCTTGCCGGTGGGCGCGGCCGGCAGGCTGGTGGCGAAGACATAGCGCGCAGGCCGCTTGTAGCCCGCCAGCCGCTCGGCCACGAAAGCGCGCAGCTCGGCCTCGTCCGGCGCGTCGCCCTCGGCCACCATGACGAAGGCCAGGATGTCCTCGTCCCCCAGCCGGTTCGTGGTCACGGTGACGCCCGCCGTGGTCTCGGTCAGGCCATAGCCGTTCTGCAACGCGTGGCCATAGAAGGCTTCGGCCTTGCGCTTCCACGCCGGATCGAGCGGCGCGCCGCCCGAGGTGACATAGCGCAGCGTGCCCCCCGGCAGGCGATCATGGCCCCTCTCGCGGGTGAATTGCATCAACAGCGCGTGCATCTGCGGCACCCCGGAAAACAGCGTCACCCCCTGGTTCAACGCGGCATAAAGCCGGTCGGCCGAAAAGCGCGGCTCGAGCCACAGCGCCGCACCCGCCCGCACCGATGCGGTCAGGATCGAGGCCAGGCCGAAGACATGGCTGATCGGCAAAACGCCATAGATCAGGTCGTCCTGTGTGATCCTACGCCGATCCACCGAGGCGCGGGCCGCGAAGGCGAGGTTGGCATGGGTCAGCATCACCCCCTTGGGCGTGCCCGTGGTGCCGGTGGTGAAGAGCATCGCGGCCACGTCCCCGGCCCCCGGTTCGGGATCGTCTGTGCCGCGAGCGGCGAAGACCAGACCGGCCAGCTCGCCGTCCAATGAGTCCGCGCCATGCTCGGCCGCATGGCGCGCCGCATCCGGCGATACACGCGTGGTGAACAGCATCGCGGCAGGGGCGGCGTGGTCGCGGATACGCGCGATCTCGGCCCCTGTGAGGCGGGCGTTGACGGGCACCGCGATCGCCCCAAGCCGGTAACAGGCGAAGAGCGCCGCGACCATCTCGACACAGTTCTCGCCCTACGATCATCACCCGGTTGGTCGGCGCAACCCCCACCGCGCGGATCGCGTCGGCCACGGTCTCGCTATGGCGCAGCAGCAGATCGGACCAGGTCCATTCCGGCCCCGCGCTTTCCTTCAGTGCGAGCGCATCCGGGCGATGCGCAACCTGGGCGTCGAGCAGGTGATGTACGCGCACGCTCACCTCCCGCGCACCCGTTTGAAGACGCCGGTCGCAGTGGCGATGAGCCTGCCCTCGGCATCGCGCAACTCGCCGCTCACGTGGCAGACCGAGCGGCCATGACCGGCTACCTCGCCGGTCGCGGTGACGCGGCCCGGTCCGGCCGGTGCGATGTAGTTCGTGGCCAGCGACACGGTCAGCACCGGCGACAGCCCCACGGGATCGAAGGCCAGCGTGGCCGTCATGCCCATTGCGCTGTCGAGCAGCGTGGTCGAGATGCCACCATGCAACATCTCGTGGCGGTTGAGATGCCGCTCGTCCACATCCAGATGGCAGCGTCCCCGCCCGTCGCCCGCCGAGAGGTCCACGACATAGCCGATCAGCCGTTGGCTGCCGGTCTCGTCGCGGATCGTTCCGTCAGGCGGCAGAGAGGGCAATGAACCGCTCCAGATGATAATCGGTGTCGCCAAAACGGTGGTCGCACATGACGATGCGCTTGGCGATATGGGCCAAT
>DOIS01000233.1 GCA_003511785.1 Paracoccaceae bacterium | reverse complement strand
TAGAGCACCTTCTCGCCCGCCATGACGTTTTCCAGCGTGTTCCACAGCTCGCCCGCCATGCCGGGGGCGAAGGGGATGTCATCCGCGAAATCGGCGCGGGTGACCACGGCCTTGACGCCCTCCAGCGCCTCCGCCTTCGAGGTGTCGATCCGCTTGATCCGCGCATGCGCGTGGGGGGATCGCAGGATCGCCCCGTGCAGCATCCCCGGTGCGGTCATGTCGGCGCCGAACCGCGCGCGGCCGGTCACCTTGTCGAACCCGTCGGGGCGGTCGGGGCGGGTGCCCACATGTTTGAAGACGCGGCCTTCCTCGTAATCGTCGCCGCCCTTCTGGGGCTTGTATTCGTCCAGAGCCATCAGCTTGCCTCCCGCATCTCGGCGGCCGTGTCCATCACGGCGCGGATGATCTTGTCATAGCCGGTGCAGCGGCAGAGATTGCCCGCCAGCCAATAGCGCACCTCCTCCTCGCTGGGGTCGGGGTTGCGCTCCAGCAGCGACTTGGCCGCCACGAGAATGCCCGGCGTGCAGATGCCGCATTGCAGCGCGGCCTCCTCGATGAATTTCCGTTGCAACGGGTGCAGGGTCTCGCCCTGGGCGATCCCCTCGATCGTGCCGACCTCGCGGCCCTCGGCCTCGGCGCCCAGCACCAGGCAGGAACAGACCAGCCGCCCGTCCAGCGTGACGGTGCAGGCGCCGCAATCGCCGGTGCCGCAGCCCTCCTTGGCCCCGGTGAGACCCAGCCGGTCGCGCAGCACGTCGAGCAGCGTCTCGCGCGGGTCGCAGAGGAACTCCATGCTGTCGCCGTTGACCTTGGTGGTGACGTGAATCTTGCTCATGCTTGCCCTCTTGCCCGCTCATAGGCGATTTTCGCGGCCCGTTTGGCCAGCACGCCGGCCACATGGGTGCGGAACGCGACGGTCCCGCGCTTGTCGTCGATCGGGTTGCAGGCGGCCTGGGCCAGCTCGGCCAGCGCGTCGAGCGCGTCCTCGTCGAGGCTGCGGCCCACCAGCGCGTCGCCCGCGCCGCGCACCAGCACCACGGTGGGCGCCACCGCGCCCAGGGCCACGCGCGCCTCGGTGATGGTGTCGCCGTCCACGCGCAGGTTCACGCCGCAGCCCACCACGGCGATATCCATCTCGGTACGCGGGATGAACCGCAGATAAGCGTCGCCGCCCTGCGCCCCGCGCGCCGGCACATGGATGGCCGAGACCAGCTCGCCGCGCTCCAGCGCGGTCTTGCCTAGGCCTTGCGGCACATCCTCGGCCGCCAGCTCGCGGCTGCCCTCCGGCCCGGTGACGGTCACGGTGACGCCCGCGGCCACCATCGCGGGCACGCTGTCGGCCGCCGGAGAGGCGTTGCAGAGATTGCCCGCCAGGGTGGCGCGGCCCTGCACCTAGGTCGAGCCGATCAGGTCCATCGCCTCGACCAGCCCGGGCCAGTCGCGGCCCAGCGCGTCATGTTCGCGCATCTCGGCGCCCGAGACAGCCACGCCGATGTCCCAGCCGCCGTCATCTCGGCGGGTGATCTCGCGCGCGCCGGGGATGTGCTTCACGTCGATCAGGTCGTCGGGCGTGACCAGGTCGCTGCGCAGCTGCACCAGCACATCGGTGCCGCCCGCGAGATAGCGCGTGACCCCCTCGGCCCGCGCGGCGATGGCGGCGGCGTCCTCGAAGCTCTGTGGCGTGTGGTATCGCATGTTGTCCTCGTGGCGTGGGAAGCGGCCGTGGTCCGGCCCTCGCCCAGAGTGATAGTGCAGAGCCGCGGCCGGGTCCATGGCCGGGGCAGGGTCTCAGAACTTCCAGCGCACCCCTGCCAGCAGGGCGGTGGCGTCGCGGTAGTCGGCCAGCGGGCTGTCATGGGCATAGCGCCGCAGGAGCGCGAAGGCCTCGATGTTGCGCGCCTCGACCGATTGCACCACGGCCAGCCCCCAGGAGCGCGAGCGCGAGGCGCGCCCAGCGATGTCGGTGCCGTGGTAGAGATCGGGCGAGACCGCCGTCTCGCCCATCGCCCACAGGTCGAGGGCGCGCCCCAGCTTGGCATATCCATAGGCGCCCCCGACGCTGGAATGGCCCGCCGCGGCGGTGAGGTTGAGCCCGCTGGGCCGATGCAGCACCGAGAGCGAGCCCGAGCGCACCTCGCGGTCCTCCTTGAAGGCATAGCCCAGCCCGGCGCTGATCCGGTAGTCGCCACGGACCCGGTCATAGCGCAGGGCGATATCGGCATTTCGGTCGCCGCCGTCGATCACGTCGGTGCCCGCCGCCACGGCCAGGCTGAACCCGCGCCATTTCGGCGTGTCGTAGCGCAGGCGCAGCTTGCGGCTGCCATCGGCGTTGTGCCCGGTCACGCGGTCGCCATCGTAATTGTCGAACACGTCGCCGATGCGCAGGCTCGAGAGCGGCCCCGGGGCCAGCCGCAGGAACTGCCCGCCCGCCGCCGGGCCGACCCCGGAATAGGCGGCGAGCGCCGTGCGCGACAGGTCGATCTCGGCGATGCCGTCGGTGGCCATGCTGCCCTGTCCCACGGTCAGCGTGCCGCCGTCATAGAGGAAATCGTCGAGGATCAGCTCGAGCTTGCGCAGTTGCACGTCGTCCGCGTCGAGCGACCATGCCGCGCCGGTGATCTGGTTCACGCGGCTGGTGGGGTTCGGAGTGATCCCGGCCCCGAAGCGCAGCACCAGCGTCTGCGACAGCAGCGTGGGCCATTCCCACAGCACGCCCAGGCGCGAGCCGGAATTGGCGTTGTCCACCGGCAGGTAGCCCCGGGTCGAGCGCCCGTCATCATAAGCCAGCGCGCCCAGGCTGACCTGCCCGTAGAAGGTGACGCTGCGCCCGCCGAAGACCCGGCGCACGCGCCAGTCGTCGCTCTCGTCGGCCAGCGGGTCGAGCAGGTCGGCGGGCGGGTCGGTCTGCTGCGCCTGCGGGGGCGTGGCAGGGCCAGCGCGCAGAGCGCGAGACACAGGGCCAGCAGGCCGGGTCGGCGCGCGGGGCGGCATTCGGCGGGAGGGGGAGGGGCTGGGAGGCAGTTGGCGCGCGGAGATCGCGAAACGCTTCGAGGAGCGGGGCGCCAGAGG
>DOIS01000326.1 GCA_003511785.1 Paracoccaceae bacterium | reverse complement strand
GGCGCCATAGAACAGGTCGGGCGCTTCGCCTTGCTGCTCCAGGAAACAGCCCCATTTCTCGAACCCCGCGTCGGACAGGGCCTTGAGCACGTCGAACGCGCCCGCCGAGGCCGGGACCATTTCCGACAGGGCCCCCATACGGGTGCTGTCGGAAAACACGATCTTGGGCGCGAAGGCTGCGACCAGCTGCGCCTCGATGTCGTCCGCGATGTCGGACAGCGTCTCCGCGCGCCGAACCCGGTTTACGAAAATCTCGTAGAAATTGACGACGGCGCGCTTGCGTTCCGCGGCGTTCTGCCTGTCCACGGCCGGATCGACGATGACCGGGTCGGGCACCTCGTTGCGGTACACTTCCGCAAAGGTTGTGACATTGTCTCGCTTCAGGGCCAGATCCGGGCGCGTCTCGATGCGGGCGGCCAGCGGTCCCAGGGCCGCTTCTGTCAACGGTCCCACAACGAGGCAGCGCACCAATTGCTCGTTGTCGAGTTGCAGGCGCCGGACATGGCGGGTCACCAGATAAGCCAGATCGGCGGGAGCGGTCAGGCCGCCGTCCCGGATCTTGTTCTGCCAGGCGATGCAGTTCGAGCGGAACGTGGCGGGTGTCGAGGAAAACGCCGGCGGCGTCGCACCCTCGGGAACGAAATCCAGCAGGGTTTCCGGGGGAAGGTCGTCTTGAGACAGGAAGCTCTCTACGCTTTCGACCTCGATATCGACGGTCATCAGGGCGTTCGCGATCCGGATCTTCCCGGTCTCCAAGCGACGCGGTGTGGTCAGGCGGGACTCCGAGCGCCACCCGTTGACGAGCTTCTCGACCGCCACAGCGAGGGGTTTGGCAGCCGCAAGCCTGTCCTCTTGGTCTTGGCTCGACTCGTCATTGAACACGACCAGCCGCACCTTTGGCAGGTTGTCGCTCAGGAAATCGGCGATATTGGCCAGCGGGGCGGTTTCGGAGGTCTTGTTGGACGTGTAAAAGACACTGGTCAGGAAGAGATCGTTTTCTCCTGCGATCAGCACCCGCTCCGGGCAACTGCGGGATCCATCGTAAAGCCCGGTGATCCGGTTGAACAGGGTGCGCGTTCCAAACAGCAAAGGCAGTTGCAGGCTCTTGCCGGGCAGGGTGAAGCTGCCCTCGGCGCCGAGCTTGGTGCCTTGGGGCTGGCCCTTGGAGAGCGTGATCGAATGATAGACACGGGTGCGGCCGGTGGCATTGCCCGGGGAGAAGGTCCCTTCGGCGTTCATGCCTTTCATATAGGTTTTCATCAATATAGGTTTTCATCAGCCCGGGGCTGAGCGGAGGATTGTCCGCCTGCCTCACCCAGCAGCGGAACGTCATGACATATTGTTTGCCCGGTTCGAGGGCATCTCCCGGGGTAAGCACGGCGATCTCGACCGCCGGGACCGGGGCGGCCACGGCACGCGTGGCGGGAAAGAGGATGATGAGAGCAAGAACGGACGTGAACAGAAAACGCATGTGCAAGGGCTCCTGAAAAATTGGACGCAATGAATGCAATGCGGGAAAGTGTTGCCGATCAGGATTCTCTTTTCAACATTGGCGGCTTGTTGGCCCGTAGGGCGGCCTAGCGCCTCAGGACTGCCGGACTGAGGGCGGCTTGCAACTCGTCATAGAGCGCCTTGCGCTCGTCCTCGGACAGGAAAGCGCCGATCTCGACCTCGCGGCCGCCGCCGCGCAGGGTGATGTAATGCGGCACCGGGCCGCCGCGCGCGTGCATCTCGGCCTGTGCCCAGTAGCGGTTGCACTCCCAGTTCTGCACGTCCCCGCGCGGGTTGCGCCGTACCAAGCGCGCGGTGTCGTCGGTGAGCGTCAGCACCTCGAGGATGCGCTGGTCGCGCCAGTTGCGCCGGAGCGCCAGCCAGATACCGCCCAGCGCCACCAGCATGAAGGGCAGGATGCCCCAGAGCACCACCGTGCCCAGGAAGGGCACGAGCGGCACCAGGATCAGGGTGAAGGTCATCAGCACCACCGCGGCGAAGCCCCGCGGCGGCAGCGACTGGTGCGGCCAGAGGTGCAGCTCGGCGGTGTCGTGCTCGGTGTCCTTGGCGATCCAGTCATAGGGCATGGGCGGGTCTCTCGTCCGGCAGGGGCGTTCGGTGAGATAGGCGGGCGCGGAGCGGGGTCCAGTCGGTGTGGGGGCGGTGGGTCGAAAACCCACCCCACGCGGGCCGGGGCAGCGATCGGGTCACGATGGCATGGAGGGGGTCCAATGGCGCAGGGCCGGTGGGGGGCAAGCCCACGCGACGCGGGCGGAGGTGTCTGAAAAACAAAACCCCCCGGCGCAGGGCCGGGGGGTGTTCGGTGCTTGGGTCGGCCCGGCGTTCAATGCGCGTGGGTCTTGTCCCAGTCCTCGCGCTTGGGCAGCTGCTCGAACGTGTGTTCGGGCGGCGGCGAGGGCAGGGTCCATTCCAGCGTGTCCGCGCATTCGTTCCAGTAGTTGTTCTCGGTCACTTTCGCACCGCGGAACAGCGCGTAGAACACGATGCCGAAGAACAGCAGGAACGAGGCGAAGGACAGGAACGCGCCGTAGGAGCTGATCTTGTTCCAGTAGGCGAAGGCCTCGGGATAGTCGATATAGCGGCGCGGCATGCCCTGACGGCCCAGGAAGTGCTGGGGGAAGAAGGTCAGGTTGACGCCGATGAAGAACATCCAGAAGTGGATTTTCGCCGCCAGCTCGGGGTATTGCCGCCCGGTCATCTTGCCGAAATAGAAGTAGATCCCGGCAAAGATGGTAAAGGCCGCCCCCATCGACATGGTGTAGTGGAAATGCGCCACCACGTAGTAGGTATCGTGATAGGCCCGGTCCACGGCGGTAATCCCCCCATTTTT
>DOIS01000029.1:5348-5475 GCA_003511785.1 Paracoccaceae bacterium | reverse complement strand
ATTGCGGAGACGGGCCTTTCGGCCCGTCATTCCATTTTTGCGCCGCCTTCGCCGTCGCGGTGCCTCCCCTCTCGGCGGCAGAGCCGCCTGACGGGCAGCGGGCGAGGGTATTTGCAACCAGAAAGAA
>DOIS01000029.1:0-5033 GCA_003511785.1 Paracoccaceae bacterium | reverse complement strand
GTATTTGCAACCAGAAAGAAGCGGGATCGTCCGCGCGGCTGACGTGACGTTCCGTCACCGGCGATGGACTTCCCCGCGCGGGTTGCGCCACTCTGGCGCCGAACGGGGGGTATCGGCCCCTTGGAAGGGTTTGGAGGAGCAAGACCATGGACATGAGTTTCTCGATGCGGCCGGAAAACCGCGAGTTGCTGGACCGCGTGGCGGCGATGATCCGCGACGAGATCATGCCGATGGAGGAGGAATACCACGCCGAGGTGGCCAAGGGCGACCGCTGACAGTTCACCGACCGGCAGACCGAGATCCTGGAGAGCCTCAAGGCCAGGGCCAAGGCGGCGGGGCTGTGGAATTTCTGGCTCACCGACAGCGACAAGGGGTTCGGCCTGAGCACCGTGGAATACGCGCATTTCGCGGAAGAAATGGGCAAGACCCCGCTGGGTGCCGAGGTGTTCAACTGCTCGGCTCCCGATACCGGCAACATGGAGGTGTTCGAACGCTACGGCTCGGCGGCGATGAAGGAGACGTGGCTGAAGCCGCTGCTGGAGGGCGAGATCCGCTCGGCCTATCTGATGACGGAACCGGACGTGGCCTCTTCGGACGCCACCAGCATCGAGATGTCCTGCGTGCGCGACGGCGACGACTATGTTCTGAACGGCGAGAAATACTGGGCCTCGGGCGCCGGCGATCCGCGCTGCAAGGTTTACATCGTCATGGTGAAAACGGGCGGCGAGGACGACCCCAAGCACCAGCGCCATTCGATGATCGTGGTGGACGCCGCCACGCCGGGGATCGAGATCCTGCGCCCGATGCTGGTCTTCGGCCATGACGACGCGCCGCACGGGCATATGCACATCCGCTTCACGGATGTGCGCGTGCCGGCCGAGAACATCCTGGTGGGCGAGGGGCGCGGCTTCGAGATCGCCCAGGGGCGGCTCGGGCCCGGCCGCATCCACCATTGCATGCGCTCGACCGGGCAGGCCGAGGCGGCGCTGGAGCAGATGTGCAAGCGCGCGCTCTCGAAAGAAGCCTTCGGCAAGAAGCTGGCGCAGCTGGGCGCGAATTACGACATCATCGCCGAGTGCCGGATGGAGATCGAGATGGCGCGGCTTTTGTGCCTCAAGGCGGCCTGGATGATGGACCAGGGCGACGCGCGCGCCGCGGCACCCTGGATCAGCCAGATCAAGGTGATCGCCCCGCGCGTCTCGCTCAAGGTGATCGACGAGGCGATGCAGATGCATGGCGGCCAGGGCATCAGCCAGGACACGCCGCTCGCCGCCGCCTGGACCGCGCAGCGCACCCTGCGCTTCGCCGACGGCCCGGACGCAGTGCATCGCCGCCAGATCGCGCGCACCGAGTTGAAGTAATACACGCAGGAGAAGGTCTGAGCCTAGGCGCGGGTGGGCGGTTTGCCGCCGCCCGCCCCCGAGCGCCGGATTGTCCCGCCCGACCGGGTGGGGTAGGGTCCGGCCATGCGTTGGCTTTCGCTCGTTCTCCTATCGCTTGCGCCCGCTCCGCTGGCGGCGCATCCGCATGTCTTCGTCGATACCGGGGTCGAGATGATCTTCGACGAGGGCGGGCGGCTCACCCATCTGCGCGTGACCTGGGCCTATGACGAGCTCTACTCGCTGATGCTGCTGGAAGAGATGGGGCTGGACCGGGACATGGACGGCGTGCTGACCGAGGCCGAGGAGGCGCAGCTCTCCGGCTTCGATGCGCAATGGGTCGAGGGGTTCAACGGCGACACCGTGGCGCGGCTGGGCAGGGAGGACCTGACGCTGTCGGGTCCGATGGAGCCCACCGCCACCGCCGAGGCCGGGCGCATCGTCTCCTCGCATCTGCGCGCGGTCGAGGGGGCGCCGCGGCTCGCGGGCCGGGTGTTGTCGGTGCTGCCCTATGACGAAACGTTCTACACCGCCTACGAGGTGACGCGTCCCGTCACGCTGCGCGGGCGGCCCGATTGCGCCATCGAGAAGATCGTGCCGGACATCGACGCCAAGCTGGCCCAGATGCGCGACATGCTGTTGCGCATCGACGAGAATGCCGACCTGGAAGAGAACGACATTCCCCTGGTCGGCGCGGAATTCGCCACGGAAATCCGGGTGACATGTCCCGTCTCCTGATCCTGCCCGCCGGGGCCGCGCTCGTGGCGCTGGGCTGGCTGTGGTGGAGCGGCGGCTTCGACCAGCTGGCCTGGTGGGCCGCGGGCGAACAGCGCGACTTCCAGAACCGGATCGCGGGGGCGCTGCGGGGCCTGCGCACGGGGCAGCCGCAGGTGCTGGCGGCGCTCCTGGGCGTGTGTTTCGCCTATGGCTTCTTCCACGCGGTGGGGCCGGGGCATGGCAAGGTGCTGGTGGGCGGCTACGGGCTGGGCCGCCGGGTGCCCGGCGCGCGCCTGGCCGCGATCACCCTGGCCGCGAGCCTGGGCCAGGCGGTGACGGCGGTGGCGCTGGTCTATGCGGGGGTGGGGCTATTGAATCTCGGGCGCGCGCAGCTGGTCGGCGTGACCGAGCGGGTGATGGCGCCCGCGAGCTATGCGGCGATTGCGCTGGTGGGGCTATGGCTGGTCTGGCGCGGGCTGCGCCGGCTGAGATCGGCGCGGCGGGCCGGTGACGGGCATGGGCATGACCATGGGCACGATCACGCGGCGGACGGGACTTGCGGGACCTGCGGTCACAAGCATGGCCCCGATCTCGAAGAGGTCGAGCGCGTGGGCTCGCTGCGCGAGGCGGCGGTCCTGGTGGCCTCGATCGCGGCGCGGCCCTGCACCGGGGCGCTTTTCGTGCTGATCCTGACCTGGCAGATGGGCATCGGCGGCGCGGGCATCGCGGGCGCCTTCGCCATGGCGCTGGGCACGGCGGTGGTGACGCTGAGCGTGGGTCTGGGCGCGCTGGGCCTGCGCGGCGGGCTGGCGGGGGCGGCGCGCGGCTGGCACGTGGCGGGCGTGGCTCTGCCGATGATCGAACTGTCCGCCGGGCTGATCGTCGCCACCATCGCGGGCGGACTGCTTCTGCGCGCGATCTGAGGCGCGGCTCGCTCACATTCCGGAAATGCTACGTTTCGCATGCGAAACATTCCTCTGGAAGCTATTGGAATCCTTGAACCGAACGGTCGGGTGTTGCCGATGCAACAGGCACCGTGCGGTACCGATGCAACATGCGCGCCCTGCTTCTTTCTGGTTTCGATATACCCCGGGGGGTGAGCAGGCTTCCCGAAAACGCTTCTGCGGAGCGTTTTGCCTGCGAACTGGCGGAGTCCAGGGAATTGGCCGCAGGCCAAGAGGGGGTTGCCATTGTTCGCGCCATTGGTCCGAGCGGACAATGGCGACGCCCCCTCCCGGTCCCGGTCACGCTTCGAACGGATCGTCGGGATAGCGCACCCCGGCCAGATAGAGCCCCTGCGGCGGGCAGACCGGCCCGCAGGCCGCCCGGTCGCGCGCCTCCAGCGCCGCGCGCACGTCCTCGGGGGACCAGGCCCCGGCGCCCACCCGCTCCAGCGTGCCCACGAAGCTGCGCACCTGGTTGTGCAGGAAGGAGCGCGCGCGCACGTGAAACCGTACCTCCGGCCCCGAGAGCCCCTCGACGCGCTCCACGCGCAGCTCGTCCAGCGTCTTGACCGGGCTCTTCGCCTGGCAGATCGACGAGCGGAAGGTGGTGAAATCGTGATGCCCCAGCAGCCTGTCGGCGCCGGCCTGCATCGCCCCCACGTCCAGATCGCGCGGCACCTGCCAGACCAGCCCGGCTTCATGCGTGGCCGGCGCGCGGCGCATCAGGATGCGGAAGAGATAGCGCCGCTCGACCGCCGAGAACCGGGCGTGCCAGTCCTCGTCCACCCGCGCCGCCGCCACCACTGCCACGGGCGCAGGCTTGAGGTGATGGTTCAGCGCCTCGGAGAGCCGGAACGGCTCCCAGTCCTTGGCCAGATCGCACTGCGCCACCTGGGCCAGCGCGTGAACCCCCGCATCGGTGCGCCCGGCGGCGGCGATGCTGTGCGGGCCGGGTTCCAGCCGGGCCAGCGCGGCCTCGACCGCGCCCTGGACCGACGGCTGGTCCTTCTGGCGCTGCCAGCCGGCAAAGGGGGCGCCGTGATACTCGATTTTCAACGCATAGCGGGGCATGGGCGGTGACTAGCCGGGGCGGGGGCGGTGCACAAGGCCCGCCGGGGGCTGGCGCCGCGCCGCCCGCGCGCCTATCTTGGGGCAAACAGCAGGACGGGGCAGGCTTTGGTCATCTCTTCGCTGGCCGACGGGCTCTCGCGCAGGGCCGAGGCCGTGGGCGACAGCATTTCGGAAACCTTCTTCGAGCCGGTGATCCGCCTGGGCGTCACCGGGCTGGCGCGCTCGGGCAAGACGGTGTTCATCACCTCGCTGGTGGCCAACATGCTGGACCGGGGGCGGATGCCGCAACTGGCCGCGAGCGCCGAGGGGCGCATCGCGGCTGCCTTCCTGCAACCGCAGCCCGACGACACGGTGCCGCGCTTCGACTATGAGGCGCATCTGGCCGCGCTGACCGGATCCGTGCCGCATTGGCCCGAGAGCACCCGGTCGATCTCGGAACTCCGCCTGTCGTTGAAGGTGCGGCCCACGGGGCTTTTGGCCGGGCTGTCGGGGCCGCGCACCGTGCATCTGGACATCGTGGACTATCCCGGCGAGTGGCTCCTCGACCTGGCGCTGCTGGACAAGGACTATGCCACCTGGGCGGGCGAGGCGCTGGCGGCGCTCGAGGCGCGCCCCTCCGGGCAGGAGATGGCCCGCGCGCTGAACGGGGCCGACCCGCACGCCGCCCATGACGAGGCGCTGGCGCAGACCCTGTCGCGCGGCTTTGCCGCCAGCCTGCGCACGGCGCGGGACGAGGGCGCGCACCGCTGCTCGCCGGGACGGTTTTTGCTGCCGGGCGACCTGGAGGGTTCGCCCGCGCTGACCTTCGCGCCGCTGCCCATGACCGGCCCCGCGGCGCGCGGCAGCCTGGGGCGCGAGATGGAACGCCGCTATGAGGCGTATAAATCGAAGGTGGTCAAACCCTTCTTCCGCGAACATTTCG